>DYHU01000480.1 GCA_020724025.1 Syntrophorhabdus sp.
TATCGCCTGGTCAGGACATTGACTCAGTACGACCTTCTCAAGGAGGAGAATGGGACGGCCCAGTATACGCTTGGCCTCAACACCCTGCGTTTGGGCCTGCTGGCCAAAGGGCAGTTCAATCTCTCCATCCTGGCCAAGCCCTTTATGAGAGAGTTATCCCTCCGGACTAAAGAGACGGTCCTTCTCACTGCTGTCAACGGAACCAGAGGGGTTGTCCTCGAGAGGGTGGAGAGTGAAGAGCCGGTCCGTTTTTCAGTCTTTCAGCCGGGAGCGACCCTTCCCCTCCATTGCGGAGCCTCGAGCAAAATCCTGATGGCCCACCTGCCAGAAGAGGAATGGGATCACATCATCGCAAAAGAGGGGTTGAAGCGTTACACCCCCAATACGATCACCAATGTGGATCAACTAAAAACCCATTTAAGAGAGATTCGTAAAAGGGGATATGCCTTTAGCGACCAGGAGGTGGACCGGGATGTGAGAGCAGTGGCCGCTCCCATTTTGGACCCCACTGGTGAATTGATCGCAGGGCTGAGCATTGCCGGCCCTCTTTATCGAATCAGTAAAAGGAGGGTGGGTGCACTGAGTAAACTGGTTATGGAGTATGCCCAGAAGATCTCATTCCAATTAAGGAATGAATCGGATATTGCTGCTCGAGGGGGTAGCAAAAATATTCAAAGGAAAAGGAGGGTATGAAGATGAAGTATTTTTATCGGTTGATGGTTCTTTTTCTTCTTTTAGCGGTTCCCATCCTTTTGATGACTTCAAGCGGATGGGCACAATCGAAAGTGGTAAAGATCGGTTTTATCGGTCCTCTCACCGGACCCAATGCAGCGCAGGGGGTGGGGGCAAGAAATGCGTTCGATCTTGCCATTCGTGAAGCCAATGCCTCAGGGAAATATCCTTACAAAGTTGAGATGGTGGCTCTGGATGATGCCTCCGATCCCGCCACCGGCGTGGCTGCTGCGCTCAAACTCGTCTCCGATCCAGCCGTGGTGGCAGCGACTGGCCATTGGAACAGCCCGGTGGCCCTGGCTACGATCCATATCTTTCACACCTATAAGATCCCCTTCATCGTATGGGGGGCCATCCACCCTGACATCACCGGCTTCTATAAGTATCCGGGGGTCAATCGTGTGGCTCCTACCCTGATCCAGGAGAACGGTCCCCTCTGCGACTGGGTGATCGGGGAATTGGGGTACAAAAATTTTTCCATCATTTCGGATACGAGCAGTTACGGGGAGATGAACCTCAAAGCCTTCAGGCCCATGGCAGAGGGCAAAGGAGCCAAGGTTCTTTCCGTGGATAGTGTCACCGTGGGGACCACGGACTTCCGTCCCATTCTGACCAAGATTAAGGGCCTCAACCCGGACGCTGTCTATTTTGGCGGGGTGGTGATGGAGGGAGCCCTGATCCGGGATCAGATGGAGAAGGTGGGGTTGAAGAAACTGTTCTGCGCCATTTCGGGAATTAAAGATGATAAATTTTTAGAGGTGGCAGGGCCCTCAGGAGAAGGGGTATTGACCATCAAACCCGGAAGGCCTATTGATAAGCTCGAAGGGGGAACAAAGTTTGTTAAAGCCTACGAGGGAGCTGGATACCGGGAGCCCTTTGGCGCTTATGGTCCGAATGCCTATGATTCGGCAGGGATTATCCTCGAAGCCTTTTCAAAAGCCGGGACGGATGACAAAGGCGCCATCGCCAAATATATTCGCGGGATCAAATATAAGGGTTTAATGGGCGAGACCAGTTTCGATGCGACCGGTCAGACGACCAATATCATGGTCAGCCGATTCGTCGGGCAGAGTAGCAAGTGGATCACCTGGGAGGAGTCGGAGTATGCAAAGGGAGTGCGTAAGCTCCCCAAATAGTAATCGTCGATTCGATCTTTTGCCTACCCCTCGGGCAATCTTCCCTTCACCCCTCCCTCTCCCCGGTCTGGGAAATGAGGAGTGAAGGGAGTGGAAAAGGTTCATCAGGAAGGAGAAGCGGAGTGGCAGAAATCATTCAACAACTGATCAATGCGTTACTCCTCGGATGCACCTACACGCTCATCGCCATCGGATTCAACCTCTTTTTCGGCGC
>DYHU01000481.1 GCA_020724025.1 Syntrophorhabdus sp.
ATGGTCTCAATTTCACCAAAACCGATTCTGAATTCCACAACCTCCTCACCCAGACCGCGAAGAATCGGGTTTTAGAAAGACTTCTCTTTGCCATTCTCGATCTTCTGGCACAGACCAGAGAAAAATATCTTCAGGTGGAAGGACGGGCCCAAAAATCGTTAAAGGGTCATCAGCAAATTCTCTCCGCTATTAAGGCCCGCAATCCTGTTGCCGCCCGACAGGCCATGCGCCGACATTTAGAGGAGATAGAACATATCCTGTTCAATAAGAAAGGAGGTGTGAAGAAGGCATAGATTTCATTATTATGCCCCTTGACCTTGCCTAAGGGTGTGGGGGGGCGAGGTCATACTTTCCGGCCAAGTTTTAGTTTAACAAGTCATTTTATTACTGAGAGCATGTTATAGTTTACATCAGTTGGGTCATTGCGAGGAGCGTTAGTGACGAAGCAATCTAAGCCAAACAACGAGATTGTCACGCCTGCGTGCCTGCGCGTAGCCCCGCCTCCAGAAGCCTTGCGGAGGGGAGGCGCTTCGGCGAAGGCAGGCGCTCCGGCGCGCAAGCGTGCCGTAACGCACTTCGGCGTGCAGGCACGCGCTACGGGCTCGCAATGACAACCTTTAATGATCCAAAATGTAATCTATTTTATGCTCCTGGTAATAACGAATCCACATTCATTGAAGGAGGTATAGGTTTATGGCTAAAATGACCGAAATAACTGTTTGGACACGAGGGGTGGTCATGGATAAAGAGGCCCGTGATATCGCCAATGCCTTTGGACAGGCGGCAAAAATGGAGGGGAAATTTATCCAGGCCTTTGATAATTATGAAGACCTACCCGACCGTGTGCTCGTTACAACCCGTAAATATGTCAGAATCAGTGACGAAGAAATTGAGATGAAGTACCTCTATACCAACGACCATCCTGATGTGGTGGTGATTGTTGAACCCACGATCATCAAAGGGATCAATGTGCTGCGGGGAATGCCTGAGGGAGGTCTTCTGGTCATCAATACGAACCGTCCGATCGACTATATGCTTAAATTTATTCCCAATGCCGATGTATTGGGTGCCATTGCCACGGTGGATGCCGATGGAATTTCAGGGATACGTACGGTTGACTTCTCCGGTTCAGAAGGTGGTGTGGATGCGGCAGGTATTGGAGCTGGTATTGCCGCCCCTATCCTTGGGGCCATGGCCAAGGTGACGGGTATGGCGAAAAAAGAGAATCTTGCGAAGATTATCAGTGATGTCGCCGCTATGGAGCGTGGCTTTAATGAGGTTAAGATCCAAAAGTTTCGAAAATCTCGCGTTGAGTATTCCTGGGGAGGCTGATAACGAATGCGGAATGTGGAATGCAGAATGCGGAAGAAAGAATGAACCTTAAAGAAAGAATAGAGAAAGGAGAAGGTTATGGCGATCAAAGTTCCCAAAGATAGAGAAGTGCCCTTCGGAGCGATCACTCCTGCTCCGGTGACTCACCAGGAGCTTTTCATCACCTCGAACTGGCGGGTGTTTCGTCCGGTGATTGACCACGAGAAATGTACACGGTGCCTCACCTGTTATATCGTCTGTCCAGAACCCTGCTGGTCTTTTAATGAGAAGGAAGATCAGATGGAATGGAACTGGAAATATTGCAAGGGTTGTCAGATTTGCATTCATGAATGCCCGGCGGATGCCCTGAGCGCTGTCCCAGAGCTTGACTTTGAGGATGGGGTGTTTCGTTTGGAAAAACCATTTTAGGAAGGAGGTAATGTTATGGCTCAAGAGAAGATGCTCAGCGGCTGCGCGGCAGCGGCCCAGGGAGCAAAATTTGCAGAAGTGGAAGTCATCTGTTCTTATCCCATCCGTCCCTATACCGCGATCATGATGGAGCTTGCTAAAATGGTTGCCAACGGTGAACTGGATGCAGAATTTATCCATGGTGAAGGCGAACATGCCCAGGTCTCAGTGGTCCTGGGGGCCTCAGCGGCCGGCGCCCGCGCCTATACCGGAAGTTCAGGGGTTGGGGTGACCTACGCATTTGAAGTCTATAGTCCGGCAGCAGGTGGTCGTTATCCCATTCAAATGGCCATTGCGGATA
>DYHU01000482.1 GCA_020724025.1 Syntrophorhabdus sp.
ATTTCTATGTTGACCTCTTAAAGAAAGTGACCGAGACCGAAGAATGGAAGAAATATATTTCTGATATGGGTCTTAAGGGAGTCTTCCTCTCTGGGCCTGATTATGCAAAATGGGTTGGAGAGCAGGAAGCAATACATAAAGACCTCATGACAAAAGGAGGTTTGATCAAGTAGTCCAAAAAGAACGGACCTGACATGAAGGGGCGAGACATTCTTTCGCCCCTTCATGAAGCTTTAACCTTCAGGTACAAAAGGGGAGGAAAGATGCGAAAGGCTGATATTATCGTTGCCTTGGGTTTAATGCTGGTCGGATTCATCGTGCTGGCAGATACCATCAGGCTTGGTTTTGGATGGGGAATGAGCGGTCCGGAAGCTGGTTTTTTCCCCTTCTACATGGGGTTAGGCATTATCATATGCACTTTCTTTATCGTGCTGAGGGGCATCAAAACTTTTAAGAAAGATGGGCCCGGTAAACGTCTCGTCGCAGAAGGAGGTTTAACGCAGATCCTCTGGGTATTAATCCCCGCGGCTGGGATGGTTTTATTGTCAGAACTCATCGGGCTTCATTTAGCAACCCTCCTATACCTTGCGTTCTATATGGGGGTGGTGGGAAAGATGCATTGGTTAAAAGTGGTCCTCGTAAGTGTCCTGATACCTTTGGGCATCTATATCGTTTTTGATAAGTTATTCTTAATTCCCCTGCCTGAAGGTTTGTGGGGAAAATATCTTATACCCTTTTAATTTATTGAATGATAAGGAGGAGCTAAATTGGACATCCTTAATAATTTGAATAATTTGATGATGGGATTAAGCGTGGCCATGCAGCCTTATAACCTCATGATCGCCGTGATCGGTCTCATTTTAGGGATCATTGTGGGTGTCCTGCCTGGCCTGGGTGGAGCCAATGGGTGTGCCATCCTCATTCCTATTACTTTTGCCATGTCACCTACGGCAGCCGTTATTTTACTGGCCTGTGTCTACTGGGGAGCTCTTTATGGGGGGGCTATTACTTCCATACTCTTTAACATTCCTGGAGAACCCTGGGCCGTGGCAGTCACCTTTGATGGATATCCCATGGCTAAAAGTGGAAGGGCAGGAAAAGCTCTCGTATTGTCTTCTCTGTCCCATGGTGTGGGAGCTGTGATTGGCGTTTTCTTACTCACCTTTTTCGCTCCGATCATTGCAGAGTTCGCTTTAAAATTTGGGCCTCCTGAGACCGCTGCTGTCATGATTCTCACATTTAGCGCGATGACCAGGCTGGGAGGAAAATCCGCCTTAAAGTCACTGATCGCCATCTTCCTCGGGTTCATTCTGGCAGGCGTCGGAATGGACATCGTGAGTGGAAAACTCCGCATGACCTATGGCACCGTGCCTCTGATGGGAGGCTTTAACTTTATTGTCGCCGTCATCGGGCTATTTGGTCTCGGAGAGATTTTTCTCACGGTAGAGCAAGGCCTTAAGATGGAGGGGATTAAGGCCAAGGTGACTTTAAGAGATATTCGGGAAGCCATAAAAGATATGATCCAATACCGTAAGATTCTTCTTATGGGCTCCCTGATTGGATGCTGGCTGGGCATCCAGCCAGGAGGGGCAACCCCTGCCTCTTTTATGGCTTATGGCTTTGCCAAAGGGGTAGCACGCAATAAAGACGAATTTGGGAAAGGGGCTTCAGCCGGCGTCATCGCCCCAGAGGCAGCAGGCCATGGCGCTGGAACCTCTGCCACACTCCCCATGATTACCCTGGGTATTCCGGGTTCACCTACCATGGCCGTCATCATGGGCGGGTTGATGATCTGGGGTCTTCAACCCGGGCCAATGCTTTTCAAAGAACACGCCGATTTTGTCTGGGGACTGATTGGGAGTATCTGGGTGGCTAACTTTTTAGGTCTATTCCTTGTCTTAGCCTTTGCTCCCCTTTTTGCGGCCATCCTCAAGATTAAGTTTAGCATTTTGATGCCCGTGATCATCTACGTCTGTGCCATAGGCGCCTATGCGGTCAATAACAGGATGATTGACATATATTATATGATTATCTTTGGCATTGTTGGGTTTTTATTCAAAAAACTCGACTACCCC
>DYHU01000096.1:0-4529 GCA_020724025.1 Syntrophorhabdus sp.
GGATTCCCGTTTTCACGGGAATGACGATTTTTTACGAATTCATTAAATTTAAACTTTTCAAAAACCGTTTCAGTTTTGGACCGATTTCCGGATGCTTCAAACCAAAGCAGAGGTTGGCCTGTAGGTAACCAAATTTGTCCCCTGCATCATACCGGTCGCCGATAAACTCATATCCATAGATGGGGACCTCCCTGTTCAGCTCCTTCAGGCCCTCCGTAAGCTGAATCTCCCCTCTCCTGTCGGGTTTGATCTTCTCCAGTATATCAAAGATACGGGGAGGAAGGATATACCTTCCGATGATGGCAAGATTGGAAGGCGCTTTTCCCCTCTCTGGCTTCTCCATCATCTCTTCGACGGAGTAAACCCGGTCCATCACCTTTTTGCCCTTGATGATCCCGTAGAGATGCGTCTCCGTTCTGGGGACCTTCTGAATGGCCAGGAGCCCACCGTCCATATTCTGATAGACATCCATCATCTGACGGATGCATGGGACTTTCGCATCGATCAGGTCATCCCCTAACAGGACGGCAAAGGGTTCTTTCCCTACGACCTTCCTGGCACAGAGGATGGCATGTCCCAGGCCCAGAGGCTCTTTTTGCCTCACCGAGACCAGCGTCACCATCCCGGAGATCTCCTGGATGACTTTCAGGAGGTCTCTCCTTCCCTTCTTTCTGAGATGGTTCTCCAGTTCGCTCGAGGTGTCGAAGTGGTCTTCGATCGAACCCTTCTCCCTGCCGGTGATGAGGATCACCTCTTCGATGCCTGCCGAAGCCACCTCTTCCATAATGTACTGGATGGTGGGCTTATCGACAATGGGCAGAAGTTCCTTTGGCACGACCTTCGTCGCCGGAAGAAACCGGGTTCCGAAACCTGCGGCCGGAATGACTGCCTTTTTCACTTTCATAGAACCCCCAGAAGTCTCCGGATCGTGTTTTTCAATTCTGTCAGATCCGCGCATTTGACCACATAGGCATCCGAGGCCCAGGTGGTCAGATCCTGTTTGTACTCACCGTAGGCGGAACACATGATGATGGGGAGTTGTCTCTCCGTTTCCCGGATCCGCTTGAGCGTTTCAATCCCATTGAGCCCCGGCATCTTGATGTCGAGGGTGATGAGGTCCGGCCTGAACAGGGGAAGCTGTTCAAGGGCCTCCAGGCCATCCTTGGCCACCTCTACGACAAACCCCTCCTCTTCCAGTTCCTCTTTATAGAGGAGGCGGATGCTCTCTTCATCATCGACGACCAGGATCCTCTTCATTTCTGTTTCTCCTCTTGCGCCGGTAGGGTGAGGATAAAGGTCACGCCCCTTCCGGGATGGTTGTTCACTTCGATCTGGCCCTGATGGGAGGTCACAATCTTATGGATGATGGGCAGGCCCAGACCCAACCGGTTGTCCTTCGTCGAATAGAAGGGATTGAAGATGTGGTGAAGGGCTTCAGGGTCAATGCCTGCTCCCTTATCCTCGACCTCCACCCTGACAAAGGAGGCCCCGTTCTTCAAGAGGGGATGGATGCGGATGGAGAGCCTTCCCTTGCCGTTCATCGATTCACACGCGTTGCTGATCAGATTGAAGAAGGCCTGCTTCAATTGATAATAGTCGCCTTTCACTCCGGGGACCTTCTCCGAGAACTCTTTGGCAAGCTGAATCCCTCCGCTTCTTAACCCTTCTGAAATCATGGAGAGACTCTCCTCCATCACCTCACGCAGGTCCAGCTCCTTGAGGGCCATGGCTTCTTCATGGGTATAGGTGAGGATATGGCTCAGAATCTTCTCGAGCCTTTCTACCTCCTTCACGATCGTCCGGGTATACCGCTTCTCCGAGGCATCGGCCGGAAGGGTGCGATCGAGGCGACGCGCAAACCCTCCGATGGAGACGAGGGGATTTCTGATCTCATGGGCAATGGAGGTGGAGAGTTCTCCTAAGGCCGCCATCTTCTCCTGATGGACCAGGAAGCTCTGGGCCTCCTTCAGTTCCTGATGGACCTCCTCTAAATTCCGGTAGAGCATGGCATTCTCAATGGCCAATCCTGCCTGGCTGGAGAACATGGTCAGATAGCGAATGTCCTCTTCGGTGATCGGATTCCGATTGTAGAGGTTATCCACGAGGATCACGCCGACGGCCTTTCCCTTTCCCCAGAGGGGAATCGTTGCAAAGGCGTAAATCCTGGGATCGCGGCTGAGATGTTCGCTCACATAACATCCCACTTCCGAACCGAGGTGGCACCCTCTTTTGCACCGGGTTTGAACCCATTCCTCTTCGTCATGGGGAAACCGGATATTAAAGGGCCTTCCCTCGAGAACGGTCCGTGAAAGAATGCACTGATCATGCTCCAGTGGGATTTGAATTTCCTTCACTAAGGAGTTGAGGACGGAATGGTTCTCCGTGGATGATTCGATCTGAGCGATCAGCTCAGAGGGATTCCCTTTTCGTTGAGAAAGGACGGACCAGATCTCTCCTGCCTCCTCCGCGCTATTCGGGCCGACAGCCATCGTCCCTTTCAGGGCATGATCCTTCTCATCGACGAGAAAGAGCATGGCCCGGTTGAATCCGAGTCCATCGCCGATCGTGATGGCCGTCAGGGTCATATGGACGATCCGCTCAAAATGGACGGTGGTGAGCAACGCCTTGTTCAGCTCCCACAGAGTGGAGAGCTGTCTCACCCTTCTCTCATGATCCTGTGCCATCAAGGAGATTTCACGGTGGGTCATGGCATTCTCAATGGCACAGGACATCTGGTTCACCATGGTCAGGAGCAACTGTAAATCCCTCTCATCAAACCTTGAAGGATCGGATTCCTTATCAAAGAAGGCCAAGGTTCCGATGCCTCTCTCTTTCGAGAGCAAGGGGGCGCAGAGAAGGGAGAGAAAAGACTCCTCCTCGCCGGCCCGGGAGAGGGAGAGAGGGGTTCGGCTGAAGAGGACTCTCTTCGCTATCCTTTCATCGAGAGGATTCTGATGGTACTCTCCAATACTGCATCTCACCATCAGTTCTCCTGTCCTCTCTTGCTCGATCCTTAACACCCCTCCTCTGGCCTTCAGGATATTTAAGCCGGTGCGTACGATAAGCTCCAGAAGCTCCTCCAACTTCAATGTGGAGGTGATAGCCTGTCCCATCTCGTGAAGAGCCGTCAATTCGGAGATCGTCTCCTCTGCCACATGGTGGAGATGGTCATTTCGAATGGCCGCTCCGATCTCTTTGGCCAGCAGGAGAAGGAGATCGACTTCGCCGGAAGAGAATGTCCGGTTCTTAGAGAAACCGATATAAAAGATCCCCTGAAAAGAGGTTTCATCAGAAAGAGGGATGCAAGCAAAGGCCGGGCAGAGCAGATCCCTCTCCTCCGCAAGAACCCCCTCTTCTTGAAAGGGTCTTTCCTCATCGACCCAAAGGGGTTTTCTCTTCTCTGCCACCCGGGAGAGAAATCCCTCCCCCAGGATCGCTTCCGGTCGCAGATGGAGAGAGCGATCCGATTGGAAACCATTTGTGATGGACTGGAGTATCCTTTCCAGCTTGGTCTCGATGGGCAGTGAGGAGGTGGAGAGTTCGATCGTCGCTTTCAGAAGATCATAGCCATCGGGATGAGCGGACATGACCGATTACCTGGCCTCCCTCAAATACTCTGCGGCCTCCTCCGGAGGGGTGGGGTTGATATAGAACCCTGTCCCCCACTCAAATCCGGCCACTTTGGTCAACTTGGGCATGATCTCAATGTGCCAGTGGTAATAGTCCCGGTCCTGTTCCGGAAAGGAGGAGGTGTGGATGATGTAGTTATAAGGAGGATCGTCGAGGACCTGTTTCAATCTCCGCAGGGTATCGGAGAGGATTTCGGCGGCCTGCCCATAGAAGGAACCTTCCATCTGTTCATAGCTTGGCTGGTGAATCTTCGGGAGAATCCAGGTCTCAAAGGGAAACCGCGAGGCAAAAGGAGCGATGGAGACGAACCCGTTGTTCTCAGCGATGACCCGCCTCCTCTGCCGGAGCTCCTGCCGGATGATATCGCAGTAGACACACCGGTCTTTATAGAGAAAGTAAATTTTCGACCCTTCGATCTCCTCCCGCACCCTCGTGGGAACAATGGGGAGGGCGATGATCTGGGAGTGTGAATGTTCAAGAGAGGCTCCCGCGGCAGAACCATAATTCTTGAAGACGAGGACATAGCGAAGCCGCTTATCCCGCCTCAGATCGACAATTCTTTCCTGGTAAGCCCAGAGGACATTCTCCACGCCTCTCAGCGGGAGAGTGGACAGGGTTTCAGAATGCTGTGGCGTCTCGATCACGACTTCATGGGCTCCGATTCCATTCATCTTATCATAGATCCCCTCGCCCTCCCGGTCCAGCTCCCCTTCGATGCGGAGGGCGGGGAACTTATTCGGGACGACTCGCAGTGACCAGCCCGGCGAGTTCGGAGGGGCTCCGTTATCCCGGAAGGCCAACACCTCCGGAGGGGTCCGGTCTTCATTCCCTTCACAGAGAGGGCAGAACCCGCCGATGGGTCTTCGTTCTTCCGGTGCAAAATCGGAGGGTCTTCTGCT
>DYHU01000096.1:4629-12236 GCA_020724025.1 Syntrophorhabdus sp.
TCTCCTGCTATCCAATGAAATCTCTTCCACCGGGAGAAAGCTTAAACCTTAACTTGATAATTGTAGAATATTTTTTTAAAGAAAAGCAAATCGTAAATTCGATTTATTAGGAAATAAAATGGCAGGCGACGAGATGGTCCTCTCCCTGGTCCAGAAGGAGGGGATCTTCCATCTGGCATCTCTCCTTTGAATGGGGGCATCTCGGCTGGAAGAGACATCCCTTTTCCAGAGAATGGGGACGGAACTCCTCTCTGAGAGGTCCCCCCTGACTTCTTCCCGAAGGGTTCAGTTTGGGGATGGCCTGAAGCAGGATTTGAGTGTAGGGATGGGAAGGCCGTCGGAAGAGATCCTCTCCATTGGCCATCTCGACGATCCTTCCCAGATACATGACGGCAATTCGATCACTGATATGTTTGATGATACGAAGGTCATGGGAAATGAAGAGATACGTGAGGCCCAGTTGATCCCTCAGGTCCATCAGGAGGTTGAGGATCTGAGCCTGAATGGAGACATCCAGGGCTGAAACAGGCTCATCGGCAACGATCAGTTCGGGACGAAGCGAGATGGCTCTTGCAATGCCGATCCTCTGCCGCTGCCCTCCGCTGAATTCATGGGGATAACGCATCGCATCCCCGGGATGGAGTCCAACCGTCTCAAGGATCTCTGAGACCCTTTCAACTTTCTCCTTTCCCTGCGCAATCCGGTGAACCTCCAGGCCTTCGCCCACGATCTCTCCCACCCTCATCCTGGGGTTGAGTGATTCATAGGGGTCCTGAAAGATAAACTGCATGTGGGGCCTTAATCTTCTGAGATCTTCCCGGTTGAGGGTGAGGATATTGCCTCCTTTGAAAAAGATCTGGCCGGAGGTCGGCTCAATCAATCTCAGGATCGATTTGCCCGCTGTCGTCTTGCCGCAGCCGCTTTCTCCCACCAACCCGAGCGTCTCTCCTCTCCGGATGGAGAAAGTGATGTCATCCACCGCCCGGATCGGCTCCCTGCCAGAGGAGAAAAGTCGTTCCCTGTAGAAATATTTTTTTAGATCACGAACCTGAATAAGAAATTGATTCTGTGACATATCATCATTCCAAGCCCAAATTTCAAAGTTCAAATGTCAAAGGAATGCCAAATCCCAAATTCCAAATTGGGGGTCTTTCGATCTTTAACATTTTTCATTTGAAATTCCTTTGAACTTTGAGCTTTGGCATTTGACATTGGTTTTTTAACAACATTCTTTCCACCGAATGCAACGGCTGAAGTGGTTGCCATTGACCCGAAAGAGAGGAGGCTCCTCCCTCATACATTCGTCGATCATCAAATGACACCTCGGATGAAACTTGCAGCCAGAGGGCAGGTCCATCGGGTTTGGGACCTGACCGGGGATGGCATTGAGCCTGCTTCTCTTCTCTTCAAGCTGGGGGATCGATTCCAAAAGCCCTCTCGTATAGGGATGTCGCATCTCTCCAAAGATCGCCTCGATGGGCCCGGACTCCACAATCCTTCCCGCATACATGACAGCGACCCGGTCCGCTATCTCAGAGACCACTCCCAGATCATGAGTGATCAGCATCACAGCCATCCCCATCTCCCCCTGGATCTCTTTCAGCAGGCGGAGGACTTGAGCCTGGATCGTCACATCAAGCGCAGTCGTGGGTTCATCTGCGATGAGGAGTTTGGGTTGACAGGAGAGAGCCATGGCAATCATCGCCCTCTGCCTCATCCCTCCGCTCAGTTGATGAGGATAGGAATCGATTCTCACCTCAGGAGAGGGAATCCTCACCCGGTCCAGCATCTCGATGGCTCTCCTTCTGGCCTCTTTCTTATTGAGATTCTGGTGAAGTTGGAGGGCCTCAATAATCTGATTCCCGATCGTAAATACGGGATTGAGCGAGGTCATCGGTTCCTGGAAGATCATGGAAATATCATTTCCCCTCACCTTCTCCATCTCCCTCTCTTCCAGCCTCAGAAGATCTCTTCCGTCAAAAAGAAGCTCGCCGCTCACGATTTTACCGGGAGGGATGGGAATCAGCCTCAGAAGGGAGAGGCCGGTCACGCTCTTCCCGCATCCGGATTCGCCCACGAGGCTGACGATCTCACCCGGGTAAATCTCAAAACTCACATCTTCGACCGCCCTCACTACCCCATCCTCCGTGAAGAACTGGGTGGTCAGAGAACGAATTTCCAGAAGAGGCTTCTTCATAATAACCATTTTGCAATGATCAATTGTCAATTAGCAATGATCAATGAACAATTTTAGTGGATTATTGGCCATTGATCATTGCCCATTGCTCATTGTTAATTGATTACCTCCTCCCTCTGAGTCTCGGGTCAAGGGCATCCCTCAATCCTTCACCTAAAAGATTAAAGGAGAGGACCGTGAGAAGAATGGCAAATCCCGGAAAGAGGGTCAACCACCAGGCATCGAAGATATAGGTTCTTCCTTCCGTAAGGATATTCCCCCAGCTTGGAGCAGGCGGCTGAACCCCGAATCCTAAAAAACTGAGCCCTGCCTCCACGAGGATGGCCGTGGCGACATCGAGCGTGGCGGTTACGAAGACTGGCGCCAGGCCATTGGGCAAGATGTGTCTGAAGATGATCCTTCTGTCCTCCATGCCGAGCGCCCTTGCCGCCTGGACAAAATCCCTCTCCCTCAGGGAGAGAAACTCTGCGCGCACAAACCGGGAGGTTCCCATCCAGGAGGTGATGCCGATGACCAGCATGATATTAAAGATACTTGGGCCCAGAAGAGCGACCACCGTGAGGATGAGAAAAAAGGTGGGGAAGCAGAGCATGATGTCAACGAAGCGCATGAGAACCGAGTCGACCCATCGGCCATAGTATCCCGCCACCGCCCCCACCAGGATCCCGATGAAGATGGAGATGGCCACCGCCACAAACCCCACGGACAGAGAGATCCGGGACCCGTGGAGCATCCGGCTCAAGACATCCCTCCCTAATTGGTCCGTCCCCAGAAAGTATTGAAAGGAAGGAGGTTTCAATTTGAGGGAGACATTCGTTTTTCCCGGATCATGGGGGGCGATGAAGGAGGCTGATCCGGCGATCAGAAAGATGAGAAGGATCATGGCCAGACCGCCGACCGCCAACCTGTTTCTTTTGAAGTACTTCCAGAAAGTTTTGGTCTGAGAATCCATACGTTAATTCATAAATTCGAAACAAGGTCTGCTATCAGTATATCAGGAGATCAGGGCATCAGATTTAGGAGCTTTTATCTTCTATGTTCCCTGGTATCCTGATGCTTCTGGTATCCTGCCTCCTGATTTCCTGGTCACCTAATTCCCTATTATTCGCTTCACTGATACCTTATCCTTGGATCGACAATCGCATAGAGCATGTCAGCAATAAAATTTCCGATCAGCACGAGGACCGCTGAAATCGTATTGATCGTCATCACCACAGGATAGTCCCTGGCCAGGACCGCCTGATAAGCCAACCGCCCGATCCCCGGCCAGGCAAAGACGGTCTCCATGATGATGGAACCGCCGATGAGCCCAGGGATGAGGAATCCGAAGAGGGTGACGATCGGAAGCAGTGCATTTCTCAGGGCATGCTTGTAATAGACCGTCTCCTCCGGAAGTCCTTTGGCTTTGGCAGTGCGAACATAATCCTGACGGATCACCTCAAGCATGCTGGAGCGGGTGTATCGTGAAAGGGCGGCAATCCCTCCGATGGCCAGAATGATCGATGGAAGCATCAGATGCCAGAGCCGGTCCATCACGATCTCCAGCGAGGTCAGCTCCTCTGTCACAAAAGACCTCATCCCGAGCACAGGATAGCCGAAGAGCTTGACTGTGCCGAGGATGAGGAGGTAGGCGAGCCAGAATCCCGGAATGGAGATCCCGAGATAGGCTCCGAAGGTCCCGAGGTTATCAAAAAAGGTATATTGTTTCCTGGCCGAAAAGATCCCGAGAGGGATCGCCAGAGAGAAGATGATGAGGATGGAGACGAGATTGAGCAAGAGCGTATTCCAGATCCTTTCGCCGATCTTATCCAGAACAGGCCTTCCATCCTTAAAGGAGTAAAGGTTTCCGGTGAAGAGGCGCTTGAGCCAGAGGAAGTACTGCTGGTAGATCGGCTTATCCAGGTCGTAATTCTTCTCCATCTGTTCGACGATCTTGGGTGAAACCTTCGGATCCAGGGTGAGGGCAATCGGGCTTCCGGGCGCCTGGGTGATGATCACCCAGGAGATGACGCTGATCCCGACGAGGGTGATGAAGGTGTAAAGGAGACGTCGAATGAGATATTGGGCCATCATTCACCTTTCCAAAACAATTCCCTTGGGAACCGTCCATTTGATGAGATCATACATCAGGCCGGCCTTCTCCAGCCGGATCTCCTGAAGGGCATCTTTGCCCTTCTCATCCCTCTCCATCAGAAAGAATTTTCTCTGAAGTGAAGAGAGGCCCAGGGGCATATAGAGAAAGGTATAGGGTTGATCCTCGGCGATCAATTCGTGGATCCGCCAGTAGATCTGTTTTCTTTTCTCGACATCGTACTGCCTTCTTCCCTCTTCCCAGAGGCGATCCGCTTCGGGATTACGATAAGAGATGGAATTAAAGCCCTTCTCAATCTGGCTCGAGTGCCAGATCATGTAGTCATCCGGATCCGGGGAGAGACCCCACCCGAGAATGCAGGCATCGAAATGCCTTGTATTGATGAAGTTCTTAAGAAAGATGCTCCACTCATAAGTTTCGAAGGTCACATCCACGCCCAGTTCCCGAAGCTGCCGTTGAACCAGAACCCCCACATCCCGCCGGATATCATTTCCGCTGTTGGTGATCAACTTGAAGCGAAAAGACTTCCCGTCTTTGTCGAGGATGCCGTCTCCGTCGCTGTCTCTCCATCCTGCTTCGGATAGAAGCTGACGGGCTTTCTGGAGATCGTAGGGAAGCGGTTTCACATTCGGGTTGTAATACCAGAGATGGCTGGGGAAGGGACCGCTGATGACGGCTCCAAATCCATAAAGGACATACTGGACAAGCTCTTCACGATTAATCGCATGGGTAAACGCCTGCCGAACCCGTCTGTCCTGGAAAAGAGGATTGTTTAGATTATACCCGATGTAGGTATAACTGAGAACCGGCTGGGAATAGATTTTCAGAAACGGAACCTCGCTCATCCGGCGGTATTGGTGGGGAAGGACGCCATAATAATCAATCCCCTTGGTGAGGAGCTCCATTTCGCTCAGAGAAGTTTCCGGAATAATCCGGTAGATGATCCGGTCGAGATGGGGCTTTCCCTCAAAATATTCCGGATTGGCTTCGACCACGATCTTTTCGTCTGTCACCCACTCCACAAAGCGGAAAGGGCCGGTCCCCACGGGTTTACGGTTAAAGGGGGTGGTATTGATGTCCTCCTTTTCGAGAAGGTGCTTCGGAATGATGCCCATGCTCCAGGTTCCCAGTCCTGGAGAAAAGGGCTGTTTGTAAGTCACCCGAAAGGTATAAGGATCCAAAACCTCCGCCTCCTTAACAAGTTCGTAGTCGCTTCGGCGGACCGTATTGGTCTTCTCATCCATGATCTTATCGTAGGTGAACTTGACATCGTGCGCGGTGAACTCCTTTCCGTCGTGCCAGCGGACCCCCCTGCGCAAAGAGAAGATAATCCTGGGCTCGTTGCCATCCTCCACCTTCCACGACTCCGCCAGCGCTCCGACATAATTCTGAAGATTTCGATCATATTTGATCAGCCCATTGAAGACGAGGGAGTTGATCTCGCTCGAAGCGGAATCCTGAGCCAGAATAGGGTTGAGGAAGGAGGCATCGCCGATGGAGCTCATGATCAACTGGTTCACCCTCTGGGGAGGCCGATAACTGACAAAGAGGAGATTCACTCCAAGGACGATGAGAAAGAGCACAGGGGGAATGAAAAGGACAGTTTTGATCTTCATCAATTTGGTGGAAAAAAGAAGTTTGTCATTCCTGTGCAAACAGGAATCCAGGGTTTCTTATATTCTCTTGTTTCTGAAGGGACAATGTTTGGATTCGCATAGTCAATAATTTATTATAGAGAAAAAATCTCTCCTTCTCAACTTTTATCTTCACTTTTGTCTTCACTTTTATCTGTAACCCCTCAGTTACGAATGATAAACGGCTCGTAGAATATGTAACTCAGGGCTTTAGTCCCGCCCTGGCGGGAATGAATCAGCCCTAAAGGGCTGAGTTACGGGTTATGGTAAACTTAAGCAAACCATAACTGAGGGATTACTTTTATCTTCACTTTCTTTTAATTCCGCAATCCGCATTCCGCAATAGATTACCGGCTTGTCACCAACACATTAAAACCCATCTGAGTCAGTTTTTCCGCCAGGGGGAGGGCCGCCTCTTTTGTTTCAAACGGCCCGATTCTCACCCGATGGTATTTCTGTGTCTGGGTCTCTACCGTAGCCACATGAACATTCTCAAAACTCCTCTTTAACTGCTCAGCCAGATCCCGTGCCCTGCCCTCATCACTGAAAGAACCAACCTGCAGGTTGAACCGTTCCACCTGCTCGATGAGCGGTGAGCCCACCCACTCCACTTTCACATTGGCGGTCCCTTTTCCCCACACGCCGAGCATCCGGGCGGCCGCATAAGAGACATCAATAATCCTCTCCTTTACAAAAGGGCCCCGGTCGTTCACCTTCAACTCCACAGACCTCCCATTTTCCAGATTGGTCACCATCACCATGGTGCCCAGAGGAAGGGAGTTATGGGCACAGGTGAGTTGAAACATATCGTAGACCTCGCCGCTCGAAGTCGGCCTTCCGTGAAACTCCCCCCCATACCAGGAAGCCATCCCATACTGAACCTCACGGGTTTCCCGCTTTTCGATCTTTGCTACCTTTTCAATCTTCTGTTCGTCTGTTTTCTCCTCTTTTAAAACCTCCCTCTTCACCTCTTGCTTCTCTGTCGGAGGCTCTATCCTCTTCTCAAAGACGACGCGCTGCTTCGGCCCACATGCCGTTAAGAGAAAAAAGAAGGAGAAAATTATTATAATGGGTAGAGCTATAGTGGGTAGGGGAGGCTTTAGCCTCCCTTTATTCATAAAAAACTTCTCCATATTTGATTTTATACTCCGTCGCGCTTGAATATTTATAATCTTCAGCCCTTTTAACCAAGTCCTTCTTAACTGGATTATAATGAATGTAATTAAATTTCTCTCTAAATTTTTTATCTGTCAGTACTGCAAAATCAAAAAACCCTTTCTGCCAAAAGCTACCCTTATTAATCTTTCTCGAAGCTCTGCCTTTTATTAATTGCATGGTTTTTGAAATCCCATATTTGATGGGCTTAATAAGGAGATGAATATGATCAGGCATAATAACATAAGCATAAAGCATTACTTCCTTTTCAGATGCTAACTCTAAAATCGTTTCTTCCACGATTTTAATCTCGCTTTCAGTAAATAAGCCGCCCTTTTCACTCAGCCTTGTCGTTATAAAATATATTGAATCGTTAATATCAAAATGAGGCGGTTGTGCCATATTAATTAATTTTGGGGCGACTAAAGTCGCCCCTACCCTTTCTACTTATTTATTAAAATGTTGCCATTATACAGAAAATACCTATTGATTTCAACGATTTTTAAACAAAAAATCCCCAGAATTTGTT
>DYHU01000483.1 GCA_020724025.1 Syntrophorhabdus sp.
AGGGAAAGGGCACGGTTCGTTCCAAAGCAACCCATCTCAGGCGCCCTCTCCTGGATGACGGCCCACTTGAGGGATGTGGTGGATGGACTGGTGGGAAAACAGAAAGCTCCCCTTCCGGAGGATCCTGTTCTCTTATCCCGCCATATTAAGGAGCTTGCCTACTTTCTCAGGGCGGATGCAGTTGGAATTTGCAAATTGCCACCCTATGCTGTTTACACGAATCGTTTTCCGGATGGTCAGCCGATCGAATTAAACCACCGGTACGCCATCGGCATCCTGATTGATCAGGACTGGAGGACGGCCGAGGCTTTCAATGGACATGACTGGATCAGCAATTCGATGAGCTTTCTGGCCTATTCCACAACGGCCTTTATCGCCTGCATCATTGCGGACTACATCCGCAGGCTTGGCTTTCCTGCGAGGGCTCACCATGCAAGAAATTATCAGGTCGTCTTGCCACCTATCCTCCTCTGGGCGGGTCTAGGAGAGATGTGCCGGATTGGAGACTGTGTGCTTCATCCCTTTCTCGGGCCACGTTTCAAAGCGGCAGTGGTGACAACTGATCTGCCCCTTGCTGTTGATAAACCCATTGACTTTGGTTTGCAGGATTTTTGTTCAAAATGTAAGAAATGTGCCCGGGGATGTCCTTCAGGTGCCCTCAGTTTCGGCGATAAGGTCATGTATAACGGATATGAACATTGGCAAACAGATATCGAAAAATGTACCTCGATGAGGGTAGGAAACCAGAGAGGGTCAGGATGCGGAACCTGCATCAAGGTGTGCCCAGCGAACAAACCTTACACCCTTTTTCATCGTGCCATTGGCTGGGCAGTGAGAAACTCTTCCATAGCAAGAAGTGTTGCTGTCTGGGCAGATGATCTTTTAGGCTACGGGAAACCTGATCCCGAGAAAAAGTGGTGGTTTGACCTGGAAGATGTGGATGGAGTACTGCGGATCCCCAGCAAAGGAGGTGATCGATGATCACATTGATCTTCCTGGAATTATTTTAATCAATCATTTAAAACAAATAAAAAGGAGGGAGGAAGATGAAAAGAAGAGTTGTCTTATTAGCTATGGCTTTATTTTTAGTTTTTATCGTTGCTGCAGGGAGGTTTTCTGATGCCCAGGCAGTGAAGCCGATTGAATTAAAACTATCCCATTTTATGTCACCCATGCATAATCTACACGTGGATGTGTTTGTCCCCTTCGCCAAGGAAGTTGAGGAGCGAACCAAAGGAAAAGTCAAAATAACCATCTATCCAGGAGAAGCCCTGGGTAAGGCGAGAGATCACTACGATTTGGTGATGCACGGGATTACCGATTTCGGTATTTTCATCCATGGGTATACCGCTGGCCGATTTCCACTTACCTCTGTGATAGAACTTCCTATTAATGTCCCTTCAGCGAAAGTTGGCAGTCGAGTCATCTGGGAACTCTATGATAAATTTCTGAAGCAGGAACATCCTGGTATCAAACTTCTAACCCTTTGGACTCATGGTCCCGGTCATCTCCATATGACAAAAAAACCTGTTACTAAGTTAGAAGATATCAAAGGGTTGAGGATAAGGAGTCCTGGTCCTTTACAGACAGCCCTTCTTAGAGAGTTAGGAGTTTCCCCCCTTACCATCCCCATTCCTGAAGTCTATGATGCCCTTCAACGGGGAATGGCAGAAGGTGCTGTGGTTCCCTTTTCTGTTATTATTGATTTTAAACTTTATGAATTGACGAGGTACCATACCATCTCGAATCTTTATGTCATGAGCATGGGTTTTGCGATCAACCCAAAGACCTGGGATAGTCTTTCATCAGACATACAAAAGATCATCGAAGAACTATGCGGTTCTCGTATGTCAGAGACTGCTGGTGCCTCCTATGATAAGTATGATTTATTAGGGATGGAGGCTGCAAAAAAAGTGAAGGCAGAAATTCTCTCACTTTCATCAGAGGAGAAGAAAAGATGGGCCGATCAGATCAAACCTCTGAATGATAAATGGGTCACGGATATGGAAGCAAAGGGTCTCCCTGGGAAAAAGATCTTTGAAGATGCTCGACTGCTTCTGGAGAAAT
>DYHU01000097.1 GCA_020724025.1 Syntrophorhabdus sp.
AACCATTTTATTATATAAACCAAATCTCCTTTTTTGTCAAGGAGAAAAAATTCTCAAAGGATTGTATTCCCAATATAAGCAAAACATTATATATATAATTTATTTTTAAATATTGTCAAGGATTTTTATTCGATGGAACTTCTTTTTCCCCACCCTTAATAAAACAGTACCATTTTGATCGAAATCTTTTGGTTTTATAAGATCATCAAATTTCTTCACTTTTTCATTATTTATATAAGCTCCCCCTTGTTCAATCAATCGCCTCGCCTCAGAACCCGAAGCACACAGACTTGCCATCTCAAATAACCTAAATGCTGGAATTCCTTCAAGAATCTTATTTTTGTCTATAGGAGTTGTTGGTAGTGAGTCTTCTTCAGGTTTTGTTGTCTGACTTCCTTCTCCGAAAAATCTGGGCATAGGAATTACAAAAACGCCTCTTGAAGTATTTTTCGCCTTCTCTGCTTCCTCTTTTCCATGAACAATCTCCGTTGCATTATCGGCTAAAGCTACTTTCGCTTCTCTAAGATCAGCTCCTTCCAGCTTCCCGTATTTTTCCTGAATCTCCTCCATGGGAAGAAAGGTGAAGAGAGCCAAAAACCTTTTCACATCTCTATCATCTATATTAATCCAGAATTGGTAATATTCATAAGGTGATGTGCGCTCAGGATCTAACCAAACAGCTCCTTTTTCGGTCTTGCCCATTTTTTTTCCGTCTGCGGTCATGATGAGCGGAAAAGTCGCTCCATAAGCCTGTTTTCCTTCGAGACGCCGAATCAGATCGATCCCTGCTACGATATTACCCCATTGATCGCTTCCCCCCATCTGGATTAAACAATCATAATGCTTAAAAAGATGCCAAAAATCATATGCCTGGAGGAGCTGGTAATTAAATTCGATAAACGAGAGCCCTGTCTCCAGACGGATCTTAATCGATTCTGTTGCCAGCATCCGGTTCACACTAAAATGAGTACCGATATCCCGGAGGAAATCGATATAGTTCAGCTTGGTTAACCAGTCGGCGTTGTTTAAGAGAAGGGCCCGGTCCTCTGAAAAATCCAAAAACTGGGAGAATTGCCTCTTCTGAGCCTCGGCATTCTTATTAATCTCTTCATAGGTTAAAATCTGCCGCATCTCATCTTTTCCGCTTGGATCGCCGACTAAACCAGTTCCTCCCCCTACCAGTGCAATGGGGCGATGCCCGTGTCTTTGCATATGGGCCAGTGACATGATGGGAACCAGGTTCCCCACATGAAAACTGGAAGCCGTCGGATCAAAACCGATGTAACAGGTTACTTTTCCCTCTAATATTTCGGGAACCCTCTTCTCGTCGGTCACCTGCTCGATAAAACCCCTTTCTTTAAAAACATCATAGACATTTTCTTTTTGTTCCAAAATTTTCATCCCCTTTAAATCCCATTAATTGAGTGGAACTCTGATCCTCTGGATGCTCTTGGATTTCCCTGTCTTTGAATCCACCTCAATCACGACTCCTTGAAGCTCGATCTCTTCTGTGGCGACATCAAATTTCCATGGAATCTGAGTTAAGAGCCGGTTCAGGGCCACCTGTTTACGGATCCCGATGACCGAATCCAGGGGCCCTGTCATCCCGATATCCGTAATATAAGCTGTCCCTCCATCCAGAATCTTCTCATCGCTGGTCTGCACATGAGTATGGGTCCCCAACACAGCCGTCACCCTCCCATCTAAAAACCATCCCATCGCCACCTTCTCCGAGGTGGCCTCCGCATGAAAATCAACGAGGATGATCGGAGTCTCCTTCCCCAATGCCTCAATCTCTTTTTCCCCGATACGGAAGGGACAATCGAGATGTTTCATAAAGACCCTGCCCTCCAGGTTGATCACCCCGATCTTTTCCCCATTCTTCGATTGGAATACACCCGCTCCTCGACCCGGGACATGAGGAGGATAATTTGCAGGCCTTAAGATCCTGCTTTCTTCATTCAGAAAAGGGAAAATTTCCTTTTTGGCCCAGATATGGTTTCCTGAAGTCAGAATATCCACTCCTTGGTCCAGAATCTCGATGGCGATGGCAGGGGTAATTCCCATTCCCCCTGCGGCGTTCTCTCCGTTGGCGATCGTAAACTCGATCCCATAGTCAGCGACGACTTTTCTTAGAAGTTCACCGATCGCCTGTCTGCCTGGTTTTCCGACGATGTCGCCAATAAAAAGGACTCGCATCCCTCAAACCCATTAAAGCAGTGGTTAGTAATCAGTGATCAGTAACCAGTTGCCAAGGATTATACACAACGCTTGCCCTCTGTAAAGCAAAGAATAGAACACAAAGTTATGGTTTTTTCTCATTTTTTATTCTTCTTGTTTTCTGCTCTGCTTTTCTGACCTACTGATTACTGGTCACTGATCACTTTCTTATTTGGCAATCTCCACTGCCCGCATCTCCCTGATCACCGTCACCTTGATCTGTCCGGGGTAGATGAGTTCCTTTTCAATCTTGCGGGCGATGTCTCTGGAAAGGATCGCGGATGCCTCATCTGAGATGCGATCAGGCTGGACCATCACCCGGATCTCCCTTCCCGCTTGAATGGCATAGGATTTTTCCACCCCTTGAAAAGACTGGGCAATCTTTTCCAGATCCTCCAGCCGTTTGACATATGTCTCCAGCATCTCGCGCCTGGCCCCTGGTCTTGCACCCGAAAGGGCATCCGCGGCTTCTACTAAAACATCCAGGATCGAATCCGGCTTTTCCTCTTCGTGATGGGAGGCAACGGCATGAACGATCGCAGGCGATTCTCCATATTTCCTTGCCAAATCCGCTCCGATCCTGCCATGGGGCCCTTCCACCTCATGATCCACGGCTTTTCCTATATCATGCAGAAGTCCTGCTCTCTTGGCCTGCTTCACATTGATGCCCAACTCTGCGGCCATGATTCCGCTGAGGAATGCCACTTCCAGAGAGTGTTGGTAGACATTTTGGGCATAACTGGTACGATATTTAAGGCGCCCGATCAGTTTGATCAGTTCAGGGTGGATGCCATGAACGCCTACATCGAAGGTGGCCTGTTCGCCGGCTTCGCGTATTGTGGTCTCCACCTCCTGCTCCACTTTCTGGACGATCTCTTCAATCCTCGCGGGATGAATTCGGCCATCGCTCACCAACCGTTCGAGTGAGATCCGGGCGATCTCCCTGCGGACAGGATTGAATCCCGAAAGGATGACAGCCTCCGGGGTATCATCGATGATCAGATCAACCCCTGTCGCAGCCTCAAGGGCTCTGATGTTGCGGCCCTCCCGGCCGATGATGCGTCCCTTCATCTCTTCGTTTGGCAAACTCACCACGGAAACCGTCTTTTCAGCCACATATTCTCCGGCATAACGTTGGACGGCTAAGCTGATAATCTCTTTGGCTTTCTTATCAGCGGTCTCCTTTGCTTCATCCTCAATCTTCTTGATCCTTTTGGCTGCCTCATGTTTCGCCTCTTCTTCCATCGATTCCATCAGGAGGCGTTTGGCTTCTTCAGAAGACATCTTCGCTATATTTTCCAGCTGGATTCGCTGCCTCTGAATCAGCTCAACCACCTTCTTCTCCTGTTCCTGAACCGTTTTCTCCTGCTGGATCATTGCCTTTTCCTTGCGTGTGACCTCCGCCTCTTTTGTATCAAGAAGCTCAATCTTCTTGTCCAGATGAGACTCTCTCTGGATGATCCTTCTCTCCAGATTCTGGAGTTCCTGTTTTTTCTCTACCGTCTCTTTTTCAAACTCTGCCTTCTCCTGATAGAACTTATCTTTGGCCTGGAGCAGAGCTTCTTTCTTTAAAATTTCAGCCTCTTTCTCCGCCTCTTCAATCAGGCGTTTGGCAGCTCCCTTTGCCGCACCTATCTTGGCCTCGGAATACCTTTTGTTCAGAAGGAATCCGATGATTCCTCCGAGAAGCGCCATACCTAAAACGAGAGCGATATAAAATCCGACGGATAAGTTCAAAGTTCAGCTCACCTCCTTTTCTTTGCTGAATAAAAGAAAGGTTCGTCAAATGAGAGAAGGAAGGAAATGAAGAGTGGAGAGAGAATAAGCAGGGCTTGATGTTACCCGACAGGGAAGAAATAACATCGGAAATCCCGAGG
Source organism: Syntrophorhabdus sp. (assembly GCA_020724025.1). The sequence goes on from DYHU01000097.1 coordinate 4,098, forward strand.
GTAACTTCCATCTCGCCTTTTTTATGTCATGAAATCCCGCCGGCCTTTCAGAGAGGGAGAACAGGGGTTTTTTCTGGTTTTTCAATCTCCTCACATTCCAGAAACACCTTTCCTGTCGCTCCTCCCATTCGAAGGACCTGCCGAGAATTTCAATCATATTCAAAATGAAAATCCGCATCAAACCCATTCTCTTCTCATATCCGAATTTGAAACCCCATCCTCTTCTCTATTCTGTCACACCTTCAATCTACTCACGACGGTGTTCCTTACAATCCCCTGTAAGGTGTCATCCGGTCAGCGATCCGGAACAACCACTCGGGGAGGGTGCCCTTTGAAGGTTGTTTCATCCCGGATCGTCCGGCCATCTTAAACACCCCAGGGGAACTTTAGCCGGTAATGCTAATCTTCCCTGATTCCTTTCCTCCTATCTGGATATCAATTTTATCGGCCAGGTCTTTTGATCTTATCTCGATTTCTCGAAGAATCGCTGTCCGGTTCTCTTTTTCCTTCAAAAGATCGTCAGCAATATTGAGGGCCGTTAATATCGCCACATTCAAAGTGGAGACACTTCTCGTCTTCTTTAGAACTTCATCCATCTTCTCATTCACATACCTGGCCACTTCCTGAATATGGCCCTCCTCGGCATCCGTCTTTACCGTATAGGTTTGACCAAAAACTTTAATTTCCACTGACCTTTCTTTTCCCATAACCCAATCTAATCGTCCGGTTGAATCACAGGTCCGGAATCCCTATCGGAGAAGTTATATGTCTATGCTTCGCAAACGGTGAAGGAGCTGGTCAATCCGGGTTTTAACCTTCTCCCGGTCCTGGGAGAGGAGTTCCATCTTCTTTTCCAAACGAATCCTCTTCTCCTTCTCCACATCTACCTCAGCGGCCAATTGGTCTTTCTCCCTCATCAGCTCCTGATAGTTCGTCAGAAGATGACCGATTTTCTCCTCGAGGGCTTCGAACAGATTTCTCTCCTCTTCCGGCACCGTTTTTTCTGATTGGCCCTCTAATGATATTTCTTCGGCCATAAAAAGTCAATCCTTCTAACAAAGCGCCTAAAATGCCTAAAGTGACTAAAGTTGGGAGTCAAAACCTCCGAGCCTTGCCAGTTTAGGCGGCACTGAGCAGGTAGGCTTTGATTAATCCGTCGATCTCTCCATCCAGCACCCGATCGACCTGATGGATGACCGTATCGGTCCGGTGATCTTTCACCATTTTGTAAGGATGCATAATATAAGAACGAATCTGGCTTCCCCAGGCGATCTCCTTCTTGTTGCTGTGAAGTTCCCCCAGCTTCTCTGTTTTCTCTTTCATCTCTTTCTCGTAAAGGCGGGCCTTCAATATCTTCAGGGCGGTCGCCTTATTCTTATGCTGGGACCGTTCATTCTGACATTGGACAACCATTCCGGTTGGAAGATGGGTAATCCTCACTGCTGAATCGGTCTTATTGACATGTTGTCCTCCTGCCCCGCTCGACCGGAAGGTGTCAACCCTCAAATCTTTCTCGTCGATCTCAATCACAATATCTTCCGGAACCTCGGGGATGACAAAGACCGATGCAAAAGAGGTATGTCGTCTTGCGCCAGCATCAAAGGGTGAAATCCGGACCAACCGGTGGATGCCCACCTCTGCCTTTAAATATCCATAGGCATATTGCCCATTGACCGTAAAGGTCACATTCTTTAAACCCGCCTCATCGCCAGAAAGGATATCGATGATCTCTGTCCGATATCCCTTATCCTCTGCCCACCTCAGATACATTCGAAGGAGCATTTCAACCCAGTCCTGAGCCTCTGTACCGCCTGCACCCGCATTGATGCTGACGATCGCATTTCTTTCGTCATGCTCACCCCCCAGCATCCTTCTGAATTCCATCTGGTCGATCGCCTCTTCACTCTTCTCTATCCTACCCAATAATTCCTGGGCTTCCTCCTCATCTTTCTGCTCCTCAATCAAATGAAGGAGGATTTCCATCTCCTCAAGATCCCTCTTCTCCTGTTCCCAGGGCGATAAACCTTCCAGCAGGGAGGTTCTTTCTTTCAAAATTTTCTGTGTGGTCTCACCCCCTTCCCAAAAATGAGGTTCCAACATCATCTTTCCGATTTCATCGAGTCTCTTCTGTCTCTTTGCGATGTCAAAGGTACCCTCGAAGAATTTCCAAGCGATTGCTTAGTACTTTTAAACGGTCTCTCAATTCAACGATCATATCTATCACCTTCCTTTTAAATTCTTAATATTAAATAACATAAATCAAAAAAAAGATAAACATTATTTTGCAACTTTTTGATATATTTATATTTTCCAGCATGACGTCAAGCCATTTTCAGCAAAGCGGACAGTTCATTTCCGACTAATGCCGGATTTCTGACGACTCTGACCCCCGCCTTCTCTAATGCCTCCATCTTTTCATTAGCTGTCCCTTTACCTCCGGAAATGATGGCTCCCGCATGCCCCATCCTCCTTCCGGGAGGAGCGGTCAATCCTGCGATAAAGGCTACTACGGGTTTGCTCACATGCTTCTCAATAAATTGGGCGGCCTCCTCTTCAGCCGTTCCTCCGATCTCGCCAATCATGATCAGGGCTTCGGTATCAGGGTCTTTTTCAAAAAATTCCAAAAGATCCACATAGTTGAGGCCAATGATCTGATCCCCGCCGATACCCACACAGGTCGACTGGCCGATCCCCTTCTTTGTCAATTGATCCACCACCTCATAAGTAAGTGTTCCGCTTCGGGACATGATCCCCACTGTCCCTTGTCTGTGAATATATCCTGCCATCACTCCGATTTTGCACTTCCCCGGAGAGATGATTCCGGGAGTATTGGGACCAATCAACTTTGCCCCTTTCTCCTTGAGATATTTTCGAACCATCACCATGTCCAGTGTCGGAATCCCCTCTGTCAAACAGACGACCACCGATACCCCTGAATCAGCGGCTTCCATGATTGCATCGGCAGCAAAGTTAGGAGGGACAAAGATGGCCGAGGCATTTGCACCGGCCTTCTTAACCGCCTCCATTACGCCATTAAAAACAGGGATTCCTTCAATCTTCTGGCCTCCCTTGCCCGGAGTCACTCCAGCAACCACCTTTGTTCCATACTCCACCATCTGTTTCGTATGAAAAAGGCCCTCATTGCCTGTGATCCCCTGAACCACGACTTTTGTCTTTTCGTCAACCAAGATGCTCATATTACCTCCGTAAAAAGTTGGGAGTTCGGAGTTTTGAGTTCGGAGTCTTAAAACAAAACGCTCCGAACTGTGAACTCATTACTCCGAACTATCTCTGCAACGCTTCCACCACCTTCTGCGCGCCCTCCTGCATGCCGGAGGCGACAGTGAAATTAAGACCCGACTCCCTTAAAATCCTCCTTCCCTCTTCTACATTCGTCCCTTCTAATCTCACCACGATGGGCACATTCACCTTTACTTCTCGAACAGCATCAGTCACCCCTTTTGCAAGTGTATCGCACCGGAGAATTCCTCCAAAGATATTGATAAAGACAACCTTCACCGCCGGGTCTGACATGAGAATCTTAAACCCATTCTTGACCATCTCGACCGTTGCCCCTCCGCCGACATCGAGAAAGTTGGCAGGTTCTGCTCCGAACACCTTAATGATGTCCATGGTGGCCATGGCCAGACCCGCACCATTTACCATGCATCCCACATTTCCATCGAGTTTGATATAATTCAGATTGTATTTGGAGGCTTCGATCTCCAAAGGGGCTTCCTCATTAAGATCCCTGAGTGCGGCAATCTCCTTGTGCCGGAAAAGGCCATTATCATCAAAATTGATCTTTGCATCAAGGGCGATAAAATCTCCACTCCCGGTAAGTGCCAGAGGATTGATCTCTGCAAGAAGACAGTCCTTCTCGTAGAAGGCTTTAAAAAGGCCGCTCACGACGCTTCTCAATTTCCCGACCTGAGCGGGTTCAAATCCGAGTCCATAGCCGATCTTGTTCGCCTGAAAAGGCCTCAATCCGACAGAAGGCTCCACCCATTCTTTGACTATCTTCTCCGGGGACTCTGCGGCAATCTTCTCAATCTCCACTCCTCCCTCGCGGCTGGCCATGATCACGGGGCAGGTCTTCGATCGATCCATCACAACCCCAAGATAAAGTTCCTCCTTGATATCTGCTCCTTCTTCCACTAGAACTTTTTGGACGACCCTGCCTGACGGGCCCGTCTGATGAGTGATCAGAGTCATTCCTAAAATCTCTCTCGCCGCCTTCTCCACTTCTTCGGGATGATTCACGACCCTCACCCCTCCCCCTTTTCCCCTTCCCCCTGCATGGATCTGAGCCTTCACAACGATTATCTTTTCTCCAATCCCTTCAGCAATCTTTCTTGCTTCTTCTGAAGTCTCGGCTACTCCCCCCTTTGGAACAGGAACGCCATAACTTTTCAGGATCTCTTTGGCCTGATATTCATGAATCTTCATTCCACTTCCTCCCCCTTTTAAAATTGAGCGGGCTTATTATAACGGATTTCGTAGAGCTAAAAAAGGGAAAAATGAGGAAGGAATTAAAAGGATATTTTGGGGTTATAAATCGAATATCTCGCTCCCGAGAACTACTTCCTGAAAGAGAGATTTGACAGTATGGGCTGAAAAGTGTAGATTTGTATTGGAATGGTTAGCTGGCTATCTTCCTTAATGAAAATATAAATAGTTTTAGACAAACCAATTCAGCAGAGACGGTTGCCCGTTCTGCTTAATTACAGCATTAGTCCCATGATCAAAAATTGAGGACATGATAAAATAAGAATGGAGGTTTAAGGTCATGACAAGGGTAGCGAAATTAGAAAAGGAGATCCGGCAACTCAACCGAGATGAACTCGCTGCGTTCCGGGACTGGTTTCGGAAGTACGACTCTGACGAATGGGACAGGGAGATCGAAAAGGATGTCCTTGCCGGTAGACTGGACAGGTTAGCAGAAAAAGCAATTGCGGAGCACAGGGTTGGAAGGACAAAAGAAATTTGAAGCATTTTGCTGCCCCTTCTTTCTGGGAATGCTACACACGGCTTCCGGTAAACATCCAGAAGCTCGCTGATCAATGCTATGAACTCCTGAAATCAAATCCTCGACACCCCTCTCTCCACTTCAAAAAGATCGAAAAGTACCGCTCGGTGAGGGTTGGCTTGCACTATCGCGCCCTTGGTGTCGATGTCCCCGAAGGATTGTTATGGTTCTGGATTGGAACACATGATGAATACCAGAGAATGATTAGGGAGACCGGCTAACCCCTCAACACGCAGACCCTAAAAAAGATATAGGAATTCAAAAAAATAAAAAACCCCTTTTGGCCTGGAGGTTTCGGTGATATAGAATATCACCTGTAGGGTGAAACCAAGAGACCAAAAGGAGGTTAATGGTGATGATACAGCAAACGGTCTTCGCTTTCAAGGTGGAAACGACGAAGGAGAGACTAACGGCCCACGGAGGGTTGGCTTTGATGGCGGAGTTCAATCATGGGATTGGCTTGAGAGAGCTGACGGATCAGTATCTTCCGGCGCCGGGGAGCAATCGGGGTTTTAATCCTTCGGTGATCGTGGATGCCCTTGTGTTAATGTTGCAGGGGGGCGGGAAGAGTCTAGAAGATCTACGGGAATTAAGAAATGAGGAAGGGTTAATGAAGCTGATAGGTCGTGATGAGATACCAGAGCCTGATACAGTGGGAGATTGGTTAAGGAGGATGGGAGATCCGAACAGAGGGCAAGAGGGATTGAAGGAATTAGGTGAGGTGCGAGATAAGATTAATGGAAGGATTTTGAAAAGAGATGGGATAAGGGAATACACGTTAGATCCAGATGCGACTGAGATTATTGGAGAGAAGGCAGAGGCCTTGTTTACCTATAATAAGAATAAGGGTTATATGCCCACGCTTGGTTTCTTATACGAGACCCCTGTATGCATTTATGACGAGTTTCGAGAGGGCAACGTCCCTCCGGCCTATGGGCAGAAGGAGTTTTACCTGGCGTGCAAGAGGCGAATGCCCGTGGGGAAAAGAGTCGGGAATTATCGTGCGGATAGTGCGTCGTATCAGGCGGAGTTATTCAATCAGTTAGAGGAGGATGGGGTGAGATATGGGATTACAGCGGATCAGGACAAAGCGGTGAAATCGGCCATTGCTTTGATCCCAAGCGGAGATTGGAAGGAACCGGTGAGGGGATGTGGTTATGAGATAGCGGAGACGGTTCACTGTATGAATGAGACGAAGAAGGCGTTTCGTTTGGTGATAAAACGGGAGGTACGGAGGCAGGGGGAGATATTTGAGCAAGCGGGGCAGTATTTTTATCATGCGGTGGCGACGAATTGGTTAGAGGAAGAGAGGAATACCTGGGAGGTTTTGAAGTGGCACAATCAGAGGGGGCAGGCAGAGAATTTTAACAAAGAATTAAAGAATGGGATGGGGATGGATCGAATGCCGTGTGGACAGAGCTACGCCAATGCTGTCTTTTTCAGGATAGGAGTAATTGCCTATAATCTTTTCATCGGATTCAAACGACTTGCCTGTCCAGAATCATGGGTGAAACAGACCATCGCCACGTTCCGGTGGAAGATGGTGCAAGTGGCCGGTCGAATTGTAAAACACGCAGGGGAGGTCGTCCTGAAGTTGATGACCGATCTGGAAAAATTGGAACTGTTTCGAGGGATCAGAAAAAAATCTTTTGAGTTGAGTTTGTGTCCAGATGGATGAAAACAGAGACGGATACAGCGGAAAGAGAAAGGGGGCAGTTTGCCCAAAAACTGAGGAATGGCACGCCCCGTTTGGGGCGTTCTTTAACGATACGGAATAAAGAGACGATTTGAAGAATCATAATCCTTAGGTGACAACGTTCAGGACATCGTTCACTAAATTAACGTTCAAGACATCGTTCACAAACGCTCTTTGACAATCGAATAGCCACATACTGTTCTATCATGAACACCATTAAATCAATAGGAGGTGTTCATGAAAAAGAAGATTCAGAAAGAACGGGCAATAGCGGTACAGCGGTATCTCGCCGGAGAAGATCCAGAGAGTATCTGCGCCTCGCTGGGGAAAACGACCCGGTGGCTGTACAAATGGGTATCGCGACATACCCCTGATCATCCAACATGGTTTGAAGATCGGTCTCGGCGACCTCTTTCCAGCCCCTACCGCACCCCTGCGGAGATCGAAAAGATCGTGGAGATGGTCCGATTGAACCTGTACAACAAGGGACACTTCTGCGGCAATCAAGTCATCCAATGGGAGCTGATCGACATGGAGGTCCAGCCGCTTCCCTCCCTAAGCACCATTGGCCGTATCTTACGCCGCCGCGAATTAACCCATCGGCGGACCGGAAGATATATCCCGAAGGGCAAAAAATATCCCGAGCTTCCGGCGGTCTCGCCCAACCAAACCCATCAGGTTGACCTGGTGGGCCCTTGTTACCTTACCGGCCCGATCAAGTTCTACAGCCTGAATGCTGTCGATGTGGCGATCAACCGCTGCGGGATAGAGCCGATGTCTTCCCGTGCAGCGCAAAGCGTTTTAGACGCTGTTTATGCCATCTGGCTGCGTATGGGAATCCCGGAGAACCTTCAGGTGGACAATGAGCTGGCCTTTTATGGAAGTCCAACCCATCCACGAGGCATGGGACCACTTATTCGTCTCTGCCTACATTATGGCGTCAATCTCTGGTTTATTCCACCTTCCGAGCCGTGGTGGAACGGAGTCGTCGAAAAATTCAACGACCATTACCAGCAGAAGTTTCTCGACAAAGTCGCCATGTCATCAATGTCACAGCTTCGGCAAGAATCGCTGGCGTTCGAGCACCGGCACAACAGCACCTATCGCTACAGCAAGATCAAAGGGAAAACTCCTCTCAAGGCATTGGCTGACATGGAGAAGAAATTAGTCTTCCCGAGCAAGAACAATGCCCCAAGACATCCCTTGGATAAACCGGAGGAAGGATGCTATCATCTTGTAAGATTCATCCGAAGCGACTGTCGGCTGAACATCTTCGGCGAAATATTCTCGGCTCCACCGGAGACCCAATACGAATACATTGTGGCTACGAAATGAAAGGAGGGTCGCGGTAGGGACGCTGGTTGCCCAGCGCCCCCCGCACAGATCCGTAC
>DYHU01000484.1 GCA_020724025.1 Syntrophorhabdus sp.
TGAAAGGATGGGTATTGTCCAAACCCTTTGCCACCACCATTCCGATGGTGAGATCAGGCAAGAGATCGAAAAGCTCTTTTTGTATGAAAAAACGCATCCATTTCCTCCTTTTTATTCCAACTAACATTCCATCCATAAAAAGTCAACTTATCCATGTCTCGGTACGTCTTGACGAAAAAAGTGACTTCCTTTATAGTGACCACCGATGGAGATAAAACCGACGATCTTAGTTGTGGACGATGAATTAGGAGCCAGGCAGTCCCTTGAAGTGATCCTTGAAGATGACTACCGAGTTCTCAGCGCTGAAAGCGGTCAGAAGGCGCTGGAGGTCCTTCAGAGAGAGCCTGTCGATCTCGTCCTCTTAGACGTGAACATGCCCGATATGGATGGGCTGGAAGTCCTTCGCAGGATCAGAGAGCAGGATGAAGAGCTGGATGTCATTATGATCTCGGCGCTCAATCTGGCCCGAAAGGCAGTGGATTCCATCCGATTGGGCGCCTACGACTATATCACCAAGCCTTATGAACCAGAGGACATCCTCTCAACCGTTCATCGGGCCATCAGTAAGCAAAAGCTCCACAGAGAATTGGATTTTCTCCGCAGGGAGGTTGAAACGGTTCAGGGATTCGACCAGATCATCAGCCAGAATAAGAAGATGTTAGAAATTTTTGAACTCATTAAGAAGGTCGCTTTTACGACGACCAATGTGCTGATCACCGGTGAAAGCGGGACAGGCAAGGAACTGGTTGCCCGCTCCATCCACCGCCAGGGGAATCGAAAGGCAAACCCCTTTGTGGCTATTAATTGCGCGGCCATCCCTTCCGAGTTGATGGAAAGCGAGATTTTCGGCTATGAAAGGGGAGCGTTTACCGGAGCTCATACGAGAACCATCGGAAAGTTTGAACATGCCAATGGAGGAACCCTCTTCCTCGATGAAATCTCCGCATTAAGAACCGATCTTCAGGCGAAACTCCTCCGGGTTCTTCAGGAAAGGGAGATCGAACGAATCGGTTCCCACAAACCCATCAAAGTCGATATCCGGGTTATCTCGGCGACCAATATCAATCTGGAAGAGGCTGTTTCCAAGGAGAAATTTCGCCAGGACCTCTACTTCCGGCTCAATGTTGTCCCCATCTCGATTCCGCCTCTCCGGGAGAGAAGAGAGGATATTCCCCTTCTGGCCAGACACTTCCTCAACAAATTCAACATTGCCTTTAATAAGAAGATTTTAGGATTCTCTGAAAAGGCATTGGATGCCCTTTCTCGGTATGATTGGCCAGGAAACATCCGGGAATTAGAAAATCTCGTTGAACGGATTATCGTTCTATCCAAAGGCAACAATCCGATCGAACTGGAGGACATCCCCGTTGAGATTTTGATGTCATTAGGTCGAGACATCAAAGACAAATCACTTACAAAGGCAGGGCTGATCAAGGGGAGAGAAGAGTTTGAAAAAAGATTGATCCTCAATGTCCTTGAGACCACCCAGTGGAACCAGACAGAGACCGCTAAAATTTTAAAAATCAGCCGTAACTACCTCATCCAAAGAGCAAAACAGTTTGGCATCCGTATAAAAAAGGAAGACTAATACAAACACATCAAATTCTTAAACGTTCTTGCCCCCTCACCCTCCCCTCTCCCCCGGCCACGGGGGAGAGGACAAAGGTGAGGGGGGTCTAATGTGATGGCGATCTTCGTTCCATTATTTCTGTGAAAGTCAATAATACCCCATAGGACTGTAATCTATTTTATCAATTGCCAACATTTGTTTACAATTTAAACTCTCCTTTTTAAATCAAGTAGTTTTATCTTCTTTCTCATCCATTTCGCATCTCACTGCCAACAGTTGTTAACAGTGAGATGGAAGGGCACCTTCTCCCCGTGGAAAATGGCGCCTCTAAAAATCTCTTTGAGAACGGATAGTTAATAGTCATTCGCACAGAAGATGTTTCTCTTTCCATTCTGGCATTCGGGTTGCTTTAATCATCGTTGTTAACTCGTTTCATTCCTCTCAACCTAAAACCATCAAAAAGGAGGTGATAACATGAAGA
>DYHU01000098.1 GCA_020724025.1 Syntrophorhabdus sp.
ATAACGTGTCCATGCCTGTATTACATGTCCCGCCTACGGTTTAGACTCCTATTCTGTCATTCCCGTGAAAACGGGAATCCAGTTATCCGTAAAACCGGCATGCCTGCCGAAAACAACCATTGCTGACGCCCCCCTAATTCCCATTGACTTCCCTCTCCCCATTCAGTAAATTTTAATCGATATTCATTCATTTTTGATTAGTGGGAGGCAGACATGATTTCAAGGAAACACTTTTCCCCTATCTACAAGATAGTTTTTCTTTTATCCATCCTTCTATTCCTCACCGCCTGTGAGCATTCTCCGGAGATGGGGCCGGAACCTCTGGCAGGATTTTCGGAAAAGGTGATCGCCCTGGTCACGACCACCGTCAGGGGTCAACTCAGAGCCAATCCTCCAAAACAGCAGCTCCTCATGGCACAACTTCCATCTTTTGAAAAAACAGTGACTATGAACCAACTGATGGATGAACTAAAAGGAATAGATCCTCTGAAGAATCTTGCCTACCTCATTGAAGCGGATATCATGTTTGAACTCCAGAAGCCGGAACATCAAAGAGAAAAAATGAGCTTCAATTCCTCTGAGATCCAGCGTGAAGTCATTTCAGCGGTCATCGCTGGGATGAAGAAGGCTCTTGCCCAGCTCAAGGGAGGGAAAGATGGCAAATAAAAGGGCCCTGGTCTTAAGCGGCGGGGGGGCAAAAGGCGCCTTCACGGCAGGGGTCGTCAAATATCTGATGGTTGAACTGGGTCTCAATTTTGATCTTGTTGTGGGGACGAGCACCGGCGCCCTGATCGCTCCTCTTGTGGCGAGTCAGGACATTGCCAACCTGATTCACTTTTATGAGAATGTGGAACAGCAGGATATCCTGACAGACCGGCCCGATCTCCTGGCCTTTCTCTTCTCCGACGCCCTCAACGATACCAAGCCCCTTGAGAGGCTGATCCATAAATTCTTCGGTGACAGAAGACGTTATGAGAGGCTCGTCCGATCCTCCACAGAGATATTCGTCACGATCGTCAACATGCAGACCGGAGAGATTGAATACGGAAACCAGCACCAGGATCCGAAACACAAGCTTCTCAAGAAGATCCTTGCCTCCGCATGCGTTCCCGTCATGATGCCTCCCGTCAAAATCGGAAAATATCAATATGTCGATGGAGGGGTAAAAGAGATCGCCCCCTTCGGTAAGGCGATTGATGAAGGGGCAACCCACATTGTCTCCGTTATCCTTTCGCCTGATGCAGGACATCGGGAGCCGGCCCGACAAGAATTCACAAGTTCCATGGAGATATTAAAACGGACGCTCGGACTCCTGACCGATGAGATAGTGGACAATGACCTGAAGATCGCAACGGTTTATAGCGAAGCCATCCGCTATCTCGATCAGATCAAGACCCATGCGAAGAAGGGACTCGGTTTGACCGATTCGCAGATACGGAAGCTCTTTATGGGACTCGAAAATCCCTTTAATGGAAAGAGAATTGTCGGGATCACGACCATCCGGCCTGATGAGGAGCTGATGGACTCCTCCCTCAGCTTCGACCCGGATAAGATGAGAGAGATGGTTGATAAAGGATATAAAAAAGCAAAGGAAGTCGTCAGCCAGGAGAAGGCCCAGGGAAGTGGCTTTTTTCGAACCTGTGCGTCTGGATACTGATTCAATAGCTCTCCGTTAGCTACCTCTAACTACAGCAGATTTTTTGTCATTCCCGTGAAACTTGTCCTCGAAGGTATCAATCGGTAAACGGGAATCCAGGCGTCGTCCCCCGTATCAAGTACGGGGCAGGCTCTGCGAATGCAGGGAACCACTCATTCTTAAGAACTGGATTCCTGTTTTCACAGGAAACCCTGGATACCCGCTTTCGCGGGTATGACGAGTGGGGCTACAGCAGTTTTTACTGGCAGAGTGCCTTTTTTTCTAAAAGAGTCGCTGTAATCTTAAGGTATATTTGTGAAGAATGTGATCGACGTGACTATTCCTCTTTCTTTCTCCTTCATAGGCAGAACCAGGGCAGGACGGTCACACTTTCATGAATTTCCATAGGTCTGGAAGAGCGGCAGATCAGGTAACCGTGCTTAGCCTGCTTTGGATGCTCCCGGAGGAAAGTTAATATATGGTGGGCATCCTGCAGTTTGGGATGTTCACTCCACTTGACCTCAACCGGCGTGAGGGAGGAATTGTCTTCGATAATGAAATCGACTTCAGCTCCCTGCCGGGAACGCTGATAATGAAGTTGACCTCTACCGAGGTACTGGAGCCTTTTCCAGAGTTCAATACCTACCCATTGCTCCAGAAAAGGGCCCGGATTGACCTTCACAATATCGATGGAAGGAATCAATCCGGCGGCTGCATGCCGCACCCCAAGGTCAAAGAAGAAGAACTTCGGCGTCGAGAGTAGATTCTTCCGCGGGCTCTTGGCATAGGCCGGGACCCGGAAACCTATGAACATATCCTCTAGCAATTGGTAATACGCCTTGACCGTCGGTTGGGAGATCCCTGTCTCCTGTGAGATGGCAGCATAATTAAGGATTTGGCCGGATTCGGCGGCAGCCAAATGAAGAAAGCGCAGAAATGCACCCCAATCTTTGACCAGGGCTTCGCGCCGGATCTCTTCTTCCAGATGGATAATGGAAAAAGCCTTAAGGAGCTCCGGTCTGTCTTTTTCTTCACTGCTGACGATTCCAGGAAGAGCCCCATATGCCAGCCTCGCCTGCAGATCCCATGCTGGAAACGGACTGGAGGGAATTCTTCCTCCCGGCCAGAGTAAAGGCAGAGGAGAGACGGCATGGGGGGATTTCAAAAGAGGCGGATGCTCTGCCAGGGTCAATGGATAAAGCCGATGGATAAAGCTACGGCCAGGAAGCAGGTTGGCTCCCGTCCGCCGCAGTTTCCGGGCAGAACTCCCACACAGGACAAACCGCCACCGCTCCTTGTCACGATCATAAAGATTCTGCACTGCGTCGAAGATCGCGGGTGCCGCTTGGACCTCGTCCACAAATACAACCTGTCCCTTCCTTTGTGCAGGGAGCCCACGACAGAGCGCCAGGAACTCACCCGGTTGGGAGAGATGTCGCGATCGTTCCTCGGGGTCTGAAAGATCGATCCGCAACGTATCCGGAGGAAGGAGGGCATTGAGCAGGGTAGATTTGCCCGTTTGTCGTGCCCCGAACATGAGGTGAACAAACGGGCGCTTCAGTTTTTCCTTTAATGGCCCTGCATACCAGCGATCAAACATGATCCACCATTGTCCCGTTCCGCCATTGTCGGTATAAAAGGGAATATCAGTTAAGTTTATATTTATGCGACAAATATAAACTTAAGTTCATTATTTGTCAACCTCATTTCCCCCAGCTTGATCTCATTTTAAGCATATCGTCAGGGTGAAGACGAGGAGGATCATAAGCATGGTGAACATATTGTTCGGTTATCCTGATCGGGAGAGATTGACTCCCGCCGAGGTGATTTAAGGAGATAGTGAGCATGAAGAAAAAAGATGAGCTTGGGGAGAAGGTGAAAAATGATTTTTCAAACCATATCCTTCTGGACATGGCTCACAATGATCAAATGGCCTCCCTCTCCCCAGCGGGAAGGGAAGTTCATCCTTTGGGACGTGGCTCGCAATTTCACCCATTGAACATCTAATCCTAAAATCAGGTAAAACTATTTCCTATTTTGAATGAACTCTATTAAATCATTACTACTTGTATTTGTAAGATGAATGGGGTATAAATACCGGAAAGTGTTAGTGATTGGTGGTGGTGGATAGAGTGAAGAAGACATGGTGTTTTTTAGTTTTTTTCGGCCTTGTGATCCTGCTGATGATCACGGGATCTCCCTCTGCCCAGAAACAACCAAAGACCCTCACGATCCTGTCCACCAATAACATCAATGGTGAGATCGATCCCTGCCCTACCTGAGACCCGAAGACACGTTTTGGCGGTCTTGCCAGAAGGGGCACATGGATCAAGGAGGTTCGTGAGAGCGGGGGAAAGGACCTGCTCATTTTAGATGCGGGCGACCTTCTCTTTAAAAGATATTCGGCTCCCGTTCCCGAAAATGAGATGAAGATGGTAACGGAAAAGGCAAAACTGATCATCGACAGTCTCAATCTAATGGGCTACGATGTTCTGGCTATCGGAGATGACGATCTCAGCCTGGGGAAAGAGTTTCTATTGGAGATGTTCAGGAGAGCAAACTTCCCTTTCCTCTCCTCCAATGTCATCGATGATTCATCAGGTAAACCGCTCTTCCAGACCCATCTCATCAAGAAGAGCAATGGTCTGAGAATCGGGATCTTCAGCCTCCTCGCCCCCGATACTTTTCCAAATCCATACGATCCCAGAAAAAAAGGTCTCGTGCTTCGTTCCCCCACTGAAACCGCTCAGGCCATGGTCAAAGAGCTCCAGTCGAAAACCGACCTGATCATCCTCCTAAGCCATCTTGGCTATCCCAAGGATGTGGAATTGGCCCAGACCGTGCCGGGGATTCATCTCATCGTGGGAGGCCATACGGGAGTCAACCTTCCCTACCCTCCTGCCATCAATAAAAGCCTGATCGTCCAGATGGGCCCGAAGGGATTATACGGAGGAAGACTGGATCTCACCTTCCACAACAATGAACCGTATTTTTTTAATTCTTCAGAAAAAAGGGCCTTTGAGGGCAGTTTGAACCAATTCAAGGAGAGGGTCGCCTTCTCCGATGTAAAGGAAATTGAAACATGGTTGCAATACAACTTCGGCCCTTATTCCCGCATCCTCCATCTGGCCCGTCAATATAACATACCCCTTCCGGAGGAATTCATCCAGAACCTGAGAGACCTCATCGCCTCCTTGAATGCCAAGGATATTGAAAAACAGAAAACGATGAGGGCGAAGATCAAAGGAGAGGCTGAACAGATCCTCAAACAACTCCGGGACAGGAATGAATTTATCCACAACCTCACCGCCCTCGGCGAACAGATTAAAGACCACCCAGAGATCGGAAGGATGGTTGAAGCTTTTCGTTCAAAATATCCTGAACCGGAAAAACCCGCTCCCCCGAGACACGAAGCCCCCCGCCCCCAGAGCGGAGCTCCGCAGAAGTGAAAATGTCAACAACTGATCTAATCCTTCTTCATCCGCCCACCTATTACGATTTCAGGAAGAGGCCCGGGATTTACGGGCCCATCAGCGATGTGGTGCCCTCCACCCCTGTCTTTGAGATGTATCCCATCGGTTTTGCCAGCCTCTCGGAGTATCTTGAGCGCCATGGCCTGAAGGTCAGGATCATCAATGTTGCCATGAAGATGCTCAAGGATAATGGGTTTGATGTGGAAAGGCTCATCCGTAAGAACAGGCCCCTTGCCTTCGGCCTCGATCTCCACTGGATGGCCCATGTCCACGGAGCGCTGGCCCTGGCCGAGATGATCAAACGGTTTCATCCGGATATACCTGTCATCCTCGGCGGGCTCTCTGCCACCTACTATCACGAAGAGATCCTCCGCCAGTATCCTTTTGTCGATTTTGTCATGAGGGGGGACTCGACGGAAAAACCCCTGCTCCAGTTATTAAAGACGCTCAAGGAAAAAAGAGAATTTAAAAACATCCCCAACCTCTCCTACCGGGATGGAGGAAATGGCGTCCGTGCCAACCCCATCACCTATGTGCCGGAAGACCTCAATGATATCACAATCGATTATCGCCATATCATGAAGAAGGTCGTCAGGTTCATGGACCCTGTGGGTTACCAGCCTTTTATCGACTGGTATTCCTATCCTGTCACCGCTGTCTTCACCTGCCGCGGCTGTATCTACCATTGTAAAACCTGCGGGGGTTCATCCCGGACTTTCCGGTCGATGGCCAACCGCACGAAGCCGGCCTACCGGGACCCGGAGCTCCTGGCGCGGGATATCTTCAATATCTCAGATCATCTCAACGCCCCCATCATGATCATCGGCGACATCTTTCAGCCCGGGGAGGAGTATGGCGCCACCTTTCTCAGGGAGATGAAGAGAAAACCGATCGACAATCACCTTGCCTTTGAATTTTTCGTCCCCCCTTCGAGGGATCAACTGGAGAGGATCGCCGAATCGGTAAAAAATTTCAATATCGAAATCTCTCCCGAGTCTCACGATGAAGAGGTCCGAAGGGCTTTCGGCAGGCCTTATGCCAATCAGCCTATGGAGAAAATGATTGCTGATGCGATCGACCTCGGCTGCAAGCGGATCGACCTCTTCTTTATGATCGGCCTCCCAAAACAGACCTACCGATCGGTCATGGAGACGGTTGATTACTGCCGGCTCCTGCTGGAGCGATTTCAACCCTATGACAAGCTATTTCCCTTCATCTCTCCCCTTGCTCCCTTTCTCGATCCCGGAAGCACGGTATTCGAGGAGCCGGAAAAGTTTGGATACCGTCTCCTCTACCGGACCGTGGAGGAGCACCGTCAGGCGTTAATGTCACCGAGCTGGAAATACATCCTCAACTATGAAACCGAATGGATGGATCGCAATGAGATCGTGGCGAGCACCTATGAGTCCGGAAAGAGACTGAATCGCCTGAAGGCTGAGTTTGGTTTGATCGATCGAAAGACAGCCGAGTCGGTCGAAATGCGGATCGAAAGGGCACTCCGCATGATGGAGGAGATCGACCGGATCATGGCCATGCCGGATCTCCGGGAAAGGGAACCCTCACTGGAGTCATTGCTGAAACAGCCCCTTTCGCTGGAGACCTACAGCATGTCCACGGTCTGTGAGAAGAGAGAACTGGAGTGGCCCACCCGATTCATCCGGATGAACTTGTTTAAGATTATCAAAACACTAATTGCGAGGAGGAAGCCCAATGTCTCGGACCCTTCGCCAGCAGGTTCTTCGTAAGATACCGAGTGTGGATGAGATCCTTTCCAGAGAGGAGATCCTCGATCTCTTGAGGGTCCATCCCCGAGCCGTTGTCGTGGAAGCCATCCGGAAAGGTCTGGGACGATTACGCAAAGAGATCCTGAATCAGGAAAGCCTCTCCGGTTCGGAGGAAACCCTCTTCTCCTTTGAAAATCTATTTTCCCTCTTTCAGAAAGAGATCGATCTTCAGATACAGCCCAAGCTTCGCAGGGTTATCAATGCCACGGGAATCGTGATCCACACCAATCTGGGAAGAGCCCCTCTCCACCCCCTCGCACTGAAACAGATCGTCGAAGTAGCAAGGGCCTATTCCAATCTCGAATACAATCTCGTCCTGGGTGAACGTGGCGATCGATATTCCCATGTGGAGGAGATCCTCTGCCGGCTCTCGGGCGCAGAGTCAGCCCTGGTGGTCAATAATAATGCCGGAGCAGTCCTCCTCTGTCTGAATACCCTGGCCGAGGGAAGGGAGGTCGTCATTTCGAGGGGAGAGCTGGTTGAAATCGGAGGAGCCTTTCGGGTCCCTGATGTGATGAAACGAAGCGGAGCCTTTCTCCGGGAAGTTGGAACGACGAATCGGACCCATCTCAATGATTATCAGAGGGCAATCGGTCCCGGAAGCGCTCTGCTCCTGAAGGTCCACACCAGCAACTTCAGGGTGATGGGCTTCACCTCGGAGGTTTCCCTTAATGAACTGGTCCAGATGGGAAGGGAGCACCACCTCCCTGTGATGGAAGATCTCGGAAGCGGGTGTTTCATTGACCTCACCCGATATGGATTGGAAAAGGAACCCACGGTTCAGGAGGCGATCCGGACCGGAGTGGATGTGGTCACCTTTAGCGGCGATAAACTTCTGGGAGGCCCCCAGGCTGGGATCATCCTTGGAAAGAAGGATATCCTCGACTCGATCAAGATCAATCCCCTGACACGGGCACTGCGCATCGATAAGCTTACCCTGGCGGCTCTTGAATCCACCCTCCTTCTCTATCTCGACGAGAAGAGGGCAATGGATGAGATTCCGACTCTTCGGATGTTAGGATTGGATAGGAGGAAGTTGAAGAGCAGAGGCAGACGCCTCTTGAGACGACTACAGGGAACGATGGGGAAAGCCACTCAAATGACATTAAAAGAAGATGTCTCTCAGGTGGGCGGAGGAGCCCTTCCCCTTCAGGAACTCCCGACGATCGTCCTCTCCATTCAATCCCCAGACCGTTCCGTCAACAGCCTTGAAGAAAGTTTGAGAAAAGGCACCCCTCCCATCATTTCACGGATAAGCAAAGAAGAGTTGATCCTCGATATGAGAACCGTCTTTGATGAAGAGATTCCAATTTTGGCTGCTGGGATTGAGAAGGCATTAAGCCAAATAAACGGGAAATGATCGATTCTAAATTCCAAATTCCAAATCCCAAATCCCAAATAAATTCCAATCTCCAATATACAAACACAGAAGAAAAAGGTAAATCTTTCTCTATTCAGGTAACAGAAAAGGATCAGGGGAAACGCCTTGATCTGTTCCTCGCGGAAGCCAATCTCAACCTCTCCCGTTCTCAGGCAAAGCATCTCATCGAGCAGAAGCATATCCTTCTCAACGAGAGACTACCCAAACCTGGCGCCAGGCTGAAATCGGGGGATATGATTTCGGGAATCCTGCTCGAACCTCACCCCATCTCTTCGGCCCCCGAACCCATCCCTCTGGCCATACTCTACGAAGACCCTTCGATCATCGTCATCGATAAGCCATCAGGGATGGTCGTCCATCCTGCTCCCGGAAACCCTTCTGGTACACTGGTCAATGCCCTCCTCTATCACTGCAACGACCTTTCAGGGATCAATGGCGCCTTGAGGCCTGGGATTGTGCATCGTCTCGATAAGGAAACCTCCGGTGTCATGGTCGTTGCCAAGGATGAGGGGTCTTATCATCAACTGGCCAGACAGTTCAAAAATCGGTCTATTGAGAAGGTCTATCTGGCGATTGCCTGTGGAAATATTAGACAGAATGAAGGCCTGGTCGATGCTCCCATCGGAAGGCATCCCGATCAGAGAAAAAAGATGTCCATCAGGACGAAAAAAGGAAGGGTTGCCCTCACCCGGTGGAAGGTCCTTGAGAGGTTTGGCTCTTTCACTCTTCTTGAGATCTATCCTCAGACAGGCCGAACCCATCAGATACGGGTCCACCTTTCCTCTATCGGTCATCCCATCTTAGGTGATCCTCTCTATGGGAGAAAAGGGAAACCAGGAATGATCCATGACCCGGGATTAAGAGAATGTATAAAAAGGATGAATCGTCAGGGTCTTCATGCTCATCGGTTGGGATTTAATCATCCCCGAACCGGAGAAAAGGTCAAGTTCGTTTCACCCATCCCTCAAGATATGAAAGAAGTGCTTGAATGGTTGAGGTCACAGACCACAAAACCTTTCCCTCTCCCTTGACGGGAGAGGGCGTGCCTGCCTGCGGTAGGCAGGGGTGAGGGTGATAAAAAAGGCTTGGTCCCCCTCCCCTCAATCCCCTCCCACCAGCCCGCCCCGATTAGCGGAGCGAGGCCGGGGGGGAGGGGAAAAGTTTTTGTGGAATTATTTTTGATGGTCTCGTAAAAAGTCGTAATTCGCGTTTTTTCGTCATTCCGGCCCCGTAACAAAGTACGGGATAAACTCCAGCCGGCCGCCGGCCCATAGGGCCTCTGGCCCGGAGGGAATCCAGTTCTTTCAAATAGTTATAAATTCTCTGGACACCGGTTTTCACCGGTGTGACGACTTTTTGCGAATGTATCATTTTTGATATAAGGAAAAGGATGAATATTCTTAATCGGTCCGATTTAAAAACAAAGAACAATCTTCCTTATTTCGAAATTCCTGAATTGGCAAAACTCGGATGGGTCCGGCATGCCTTCCTTACGCGCCAGGGTGGAATGAGTCACCCCCCTTATGACTCGCTCAACCTGGGCGATAACAACGGTGACCGTGAAGGATTTGTCTCCCAGAATAAAAATTTGGTTGCTGCGGCCTTTGGCTTTGACTCAAGGCGCTTGATCCTCCTCGATCAAATGCAACAAGACCAAATTCTTCTCCTCAAAGGACCTGTCATCATCCTTCCCTCCCCTTTAGAATATGATGCCCTTATTACGAATTCTCCGAATACATTCCTTGGCATCCTCACCGCGGATTGCCTTCCAATCTTTGTTGTTGACCGAAAAAGAAAGGTGATCGCCGCCATCCATGCCGGAAGGCAGGGCACAGCCCTGCATATCACGAAAAAAGTATTGAGGAAGATGAAAGAAGAATTCGGTTCCTCCGTGGAGGACCTCCTTCTTACCTCAGGTCCTTACATCGGCCCCTGCTGTTACGAAATTGACGAAAAGGTTTTTCAGAAAGAGTGGGAGGTCTTTTCAAAACCGAAAACGGAAGGGAAATGGATGGTTGATCTTCTCAGGATTAATATGGCTCAAATGAAAGAAGAGGGAATAAAAGAAGACCAGATTGGCCGGGTCGATCTCTGCACCCGTTGCCATAGCGACCTTTTCTTCTCCTACCGCAGAGAGGGACGAACCGGCAGACAACTCTCTTTCATTGGAATAATGGAATAATGAGAAACAGAAAAGGAATGTTGGAATTATGGAATACTGGAATAGTGGGTTTTTCAAAAAGAATTGTCTTTCATTATTCAATTGTTCCATGTGGCTGACATCAGTCGAGTAGGTGAGGGGAAATGGAAGAGATAATCTTGAAAGTTTATCTCCAGCCTAAGTCCTCAAAAAATGAGATCGTGGGTCCATACCGGAATGGGGTTAAGATTAAGATCACTGCTCCACCCATAGAGGGAAAGGCAAATAAAGCCCTCATCCGATTCCTATCAAAAGAATTAGGAATTCCCCCATCACAAGTTGAAATCATCAAGGGCCAACGTTCCCGTGAGAAAACATTAAGTATTTCAGGCATTAAGAATTGGGAAGGCCTCCTGAATTCCTCTAAATGCCTTGACTTTAAAGGGAAAATCGATTAATCTGGAACTTGGAAGTGGACAGGTTCTGGTGGGCCTCCTGGACTTCAAATCCAGTGGCGGGCTTAATAGGTCCGCGGTGGGTTCGATTCCCATGCACTTCCGCCAAGTTATATTAGTAAATCCTAAAAATCAGAAGAAGGAGAAGAGAATGTTTGGAATAGGAATGCCGGAGCTGCTGATCATCCTGGTCATCATCCTGGTCATTTTCGGCGCAGGGAAGCTTCCCCAGATTGGTGAAGGGATTGGAAAGGGGATTCGAAATTTCAAGAAGGCGACCAAAGACCGAGATGAGATTGATGTCACTCCGAAGAAATCGGAAGAAATTTCAGAGAAGAAATAATCCCCGCACCATCTTGAAAGAGAGGGTCCTAAAAGGAGTCCTCTTATCAAATTGCAATCTATCCTCATCTAAAAAGGTGCTGTTTTAAAAGGTGCGGGGTAAAAAGCCCAAGTCTTCTCACTCCACCCAGAATGGGACATATCGCCTATATTGGGATCGGCTCGAACCTCGGTGATAAGATAGCTCATTGCGAGAAAGCCATCGCCGAAATCTTGAATTTCGACGATCACAGACTCCTGGCCAAATCCTCCTTCTTTAAAACACAGCCAGTTGGCTACACGGCTCAGGACTGGTTTGTCAATGGCGTCATCAAACTTGAAAGCGACTTAGAACCTCATGATCTCTTTCGAGCCTTAAAGGACATCGAATCAAGATTGGGAAGGACAGAGACTTTTCAATGGGGACCTCGTGAGATTGACCTCGACCTTCTTCTGTATGATGACCGGATCATCCAAACAGAAGATCTCCAGATACCACATCCTCGTATGCAGGAGCGGCAGTTCGTCCTTATCCCACTTGCGGAGATTGACCCGGATCTGATCCATCCTGTGCTTAAAAAGAGCGTTCAGAAGCTTCTAAAAGAGATTAAAGAAGATCAAGGCGTGGAGAGGCTTTGAGAGTAAAGAGCCCCGCCCACAGGGCGGGGCTTAAAAACCTAAATTCTCTAAACCCAAAACTGTGATCCCGAAACAAGTTCGGGATGACAAAAAGACCAGAACCGAACCGTCATGTCATGCTGAACCTCGTGCTGAACTTGATTCAGTATTGTTTCAGCATCTGGTTTGCTTTTTTCTGCTTTCAGCAGACATACCTTTCGTCCCCGTCCACAGGACGGGGTTTTCAGGTGCGCTCTTAATAAAATGTTTCGTCTCATTTTCTTCATCCTTCTCATCCTCATCCTTTACTATC
>DYHU01000485.1 GCA_020724025.1 Syntrophorhabdus sp.
GGAGTCTGGATTCCCGCCGGAGTTTACCCCGTACTTGATACGGGGCGGGAATGACTGACAAAGGGACTTTTCAAACAACTAAATTGATACAAAAAATGAAAGAAAGGGGCCTCATGGAAAGGGAACTGCCTTCAAAAAGGATGCGGTATTTAAAAAAGGATTATTCGAGGGGGTTTATTGCGGACTGTGGTTTTAAGGCAGTCCATTATCAAAGGGGCTATCTGGAATCCCGCTTAAAAGTATTCACCCGCCATCGTCAGCAGGACAATTACATTCATGCCGGAGTCATCGCCACGATGGCCGATCATACCGCAGGGTATGCCGCTTTCAGCCTCGTTCCGGAAGATCATCGTATCCTGACGATCGAATTTAAGATCAACTTTCTCCAGCCCGCTTATGGTAAGGTCCTCATCTGTAAATCCCGGATCCTTCGGGAGGGTGGCCAGATTCTGGTGGGAGAGAGCGAGGTGTTTGATCAGAGGACTGATGGAGAAGAATTGGTTGCCAAGGCCATGGTGACTTTAAGATCGATTCATCAAACCAAAATCAAACCGGTGAGGCTCTCCTCTCAGTAGTAAACCTTTTTCTGAGAAAGTCTTTCCCTCATCAGATCTTCATCGTCTCTTTCGAGATTCTTCAGGGCTGAGGCTAAATGGGTGCAGACGCCGGAGAGGAGAACCATCTGGCTGTAGGTAAAAGCCCTTTCTTTTGACAGATTGATGAGGCCGATGAGCCCCGTCAGTTCGTCCTTATAGATCATGGGCGAGACGAGCATCGAATTTCCTTTATAAAAACCGGTTTTCAAAGCAGGCCTCTCGGAAACATCCCGAACCATGATCGACGACACCCTTTCCCGGAGTTCAAGGATCAGAGGATCGTCTGCGGAAAGGTGCTCTTCCTCTGGCAAGTTGGATGAACAGCAGACATCAAACTCTTCATTGAATCTGTTCCAGATAGCCACAAACCCCGCCTCTGCGGTTCGGATATCCCTCATCACCTGTTCAAAGACCAGAGTGGTAAGTTCCTTCTTGTCTCTGGTGGAGGAGATGATCCGGCTCACCTCATAAAGAGTTGCAAGTTCCTGGCTTGTAGCCTTAAGTCTTGAAATGAGCATTACCATCAACGCCTTGAGCAATTGAAGCCCGATCTTGTGATCGGTTTCGATGAGGGTAAAACAATTCAGGCAGTCCATTCTCCAGAGAATGGAATCTTTGATCGTTAAAACGTCGGCAGCCCTGAGCTCATTGCCGAAGATGGCCATCTCGCCAAAGATATCCCCCTCTTCGAGTATTGCGAGTGTCTTATATTTCCCGGTTTCTCGGTCGATCGTCTTTCGGACCTCCATCTCTCCAGATCGGAGGATATAGAAGGAGTCAGCAGGATCGCCCTCCCTGATGACGAGGGTACCCGCTTTTATTCTCTCTTCCTTTAACACCCCTGCAAATGAGGAAAGGGTTTCCTCTGGAAGGCCGGAGAATAGGGGCAACTTAGCAAGCTCTTTAGGACTTACCATATCTTCCCTCGATGCCGGGCGGCTTGGATGGCGCTGATTTGGGTGGTTCACCGACCATCTGTGTTTGGAAAATGATCCTCAGATCATTCGGATTATTGCTGACGCTCAACGCATCCTCTTTCGTAATCGCCCCTTCCTTGACCAGCCGGAAGAGGTCCTGGTTCATCGTCTGCATTTTATAGAGAGAGGCGGAGTCGTGAATCGCCTTGTCTATGGCTCCGGTCTTTCCTTCCTCGATCATCTTCCTGATCGTGGGCGTATTGATCATGACCTCAATGACGGCCACCCTTCCCGAATCATCCGATCGCTTGATCAGCCGCTGGGAGATGGTGGAAAGAAGGGTCATGGCTAACTGCATCCTCACCTGGTGCTGCTGTTGGGGGGGGAAGGTATCGATGATCCGGTCGATCGACTGTTTGGCGTCGTTGGTGTGGAGGGTGCTGAAGACGAGATGGCCTGTCTCTGCGGCGGTCATGGCAATCGTGATCGTCTCTGGATCTCTCATCTCTCCCACGAGGATCACATCCGG
>DYHU01000486.1 GCA_020724025.1 Syntrophorhabdus sp.
TCTCCACTTTTCCGGAGGGTGTCGCAAAACCTTTCTCCTTATACTGGTCGTATCGAATCATTCCGAAAGGAAGCCCCTGGGAATGTTCCATCAATTTCTGGACGGTCAGCCCTGTTGGCTTGAGTGCATAGTCGATGGCCTCTTCCACATCCTTCCAGGGAAAATATTTATCATAGCCCATCCTCTTTGCTAATTCGAACCAGAACTTTAAATCAGGCCATGCTTCCGGAAAGTCGATCACCTTCTTTCTCAGCGTCACATAGGGAATGCCATGGATGGTTCCATAATAGTCGCAGAGTTCTGTCCTTTCTAAGAAGGTGGCTGCGGGCAGGACCATATGGGCAAGTTTGGCTGTTTCGGTCATAAAAATATCCATCACCACCAGAAATTCCAACTGTTTTAGAGCCGCCTCAACCTTCCTCGAATTAGGCCAGGTGAGAAGAGGGTTGGAGGCGGAGATGATCATCCCTTTGATGGGGTAGGGGCGGTTCTGGAGGAGAACATCAGGCAGGACCATGGCCTGCCCTTCACCGAAAAGCCTTCCCCAGACTTCGTAGAAGAGTGGGAATTGATCAATTCCTATGGGATGTTCCGAAAGTTTTTCAGGGAATCGGATGGGATTGAGATGGACCCGCGAGGTGGTGATGAATCCTCCGGGATTATCAATATTGGCGGTAATTGCCTGGAGGATGGCGATGGCCCTCGAATTCTGTAATCCATTCGTATGCTGGTCCAGGGCATTGATCCCCTGGACGATGCAGGCCGGCTTGATCGATCCGAACATCCTTGCCGCCTTTCGAATATCCTCCGCAGGGATGGAAGTAATCTTTTCGACTTTCTCCGGTGAGTAGTCCCGAACATGTTCTTTGAGTTGATCAAAGCCTTTCGTCCAGTGCTCGACAAAGTCCTTATCATAAAGCCCTTCAGAGATGAGGATGTGGAGCAGACCTAATGATAATGCTCCGTCACTTCCCGGCATGGGTCTGAGGTGGAGATCCGCCTTTTTTGCGAAAACGGTTGTTCTTGGATCGATAACGATCAGTTTTGCTCCCTTCTTTTGAGCCGAAGTGATCCGTTTTACTAGCGGAGGATTGGAGGCATGAGGATTATGTCCCCAGAGGATGATACATTTGGAGTTCTCCGTATCCGCTACCGGGAATTTTCCAAGGGTGAGAATGTAAGCGATGATCCTCGGCCGGTAGCAGATCGATTCAACGGAGAAGCAGTTGGGCGTCCCATAGATATCGCAGAAGCGGCGGAGAAGGCTTACGGTGGAGTTTCCGCCGAGAAGAATAGGCATTCCTATCGCAACAGCCAGAGATTTCGGACCGAAGGTGTCACGGATGTTTTGAAGTTTCTCTGCTATTTGATCCAGGGCTTCGTCCCAGGAGATCGGAAAAAAATCGCCGCTCTTCCTCACCAGAGGCGTCCTCAAGCGATCTTTTGAATAGACGAATTGGGGAACGGCCATCCCCTTCGGGCAGAGCATTCCCCGGTTGAGAGGATGGTCGATGGTTCCCTTTACCTTAACGACCTTTCCCTCTTCAAGATAAACATCCATGCCGCAGCCCCAGGGGCAGAGCTCACAAGCCGTCTGAATGATTTGCATAAGTGACTCCCATAAATTCCAATACCCAAATGCCAAGCTACAAACAATACCCAATCCTCAATAACCAATTAACAAATACCAAACCATAAACATAAATTATCACCCTCTCCCTTGGCGGGAGAGGGTGGGGGTGAGGGGGAAATTTGATGTCCACCCCCACCTCAATCCTCCCCCGTCAAGGGGGAGGATGATACGAGGTAATTTTCATGGTTCGCGGGTGATAAAACGATCATGTAGAATTTATTTGGTTATTGGTGCTTGCCCTGCACCATGTTAGGTGCAGGGCTTGATGTTTGGTTATTTTTTTTCCTTTTGACTCAGCGCTTCCAGCACCTTATCTGGTGTGACCGGGAGGCTCTTAAATCTCACTCCGATGGCATCATAGATGGCATTGATGATGGCAGGGGCAGGGGCCAGCTGGGTCCCTTCAC
>DYHU01000487.1 GCA_020724025.1 Syntrophorhabdus sp.
AGGGAGATGTTATCTTTTTATGAAAAGGAGCTGGGGTTTAATGCCCTTGAGGTGAACTTCACCTATTACACCCTTCCTTCTCAGAAGAGTTTTTCTGCAATGTCGAAAAAGACCTCCGGAGATTTTGAATTTGTCGTGAAATCCTTCAAGGGAATGACCCATGAAATTCGGAACAAAGAAACGGGAGAGATGATAGACAATCAGGAGACCTTTAAGAAGTTTAAATACAGCCTCGATCCTCTGATCGGGGATGGCAAGCTTGCGGGTGTCCTGGCTCAGTTTCCCTACGGGTTTTTTCCAAACCGGGAGAATTTCGGCTACCTCGAAAGGTTCAAAGAGGAGATGGGCGATGTTCCTCTTGTCTTTGAATTCCGGAACCAGACCTGGATGAAGGAGGGGACCTTTGAATTCTTGTCGAAGAACGGCGTTGGTTTTTGCATCGTGGACGAGCCCAAGCTCCCGAAGCTGATGCCTTACCTCCCCAGAGCCACTTCGGAGATCGGTTATTTCCGGTTTCACGGCAGAAATCCGAACTGGTTCAATGTCCCCACGTCGGTCAGATATGATTACCTCTACAGCAGGGGAGAATTGAAGGAGTTCGTCCCGGACATCAGGGACATTTCTAAGAAGACGGCAAAGACGTTTGTCTTTTTTAATAACTGCCATACCGGCTCCGCAGCCAAAAATGCGGCCCAGATGGCTAAGCTGCTCGTAGAGCAGACTTGAATGCGGCCCCCCCTCACCCTTCCCCTCTCCCCACAGGGGAGAGGGCGGGGGAATTCCTAAGTTTGAAAAAGGAGGTTCTGTGATTGAGATTGACTTTAAAAAAGGGGAGGGACTCATACCCGTCATCATTCAAGAGGCCTCGACCAATGAGGTCTTGATGCTGGGTTATATGAATCGAGAATCATGGGAGAAGACCCTGGAGACGAAGAAGGCGTCTTTCTGGTCAAGGTCACGGAAGAAACTCTGGATCAAGGGAGAGACCTCTGGCCATTTTCAGGAGGTCAAGGAGATTCTTCTGGACTGCGACGGAGATACTCTCTTGATCAGGGTTGATCAGATCGGGGGGGCGGCCTGCCACACAGGTTTCCGAAGCTGTTTTCATCACCGACTGGAGGAAGGGGAGTGGAAGGTTTCAGGGGTGAGAATCTTTGATCCGAAGGAGGTATACGGAAAGTGAACATACTGAAATTAGGAATTCCCAAAGGCAGCCTTGAGAGCGCCACGATTGAACTCTTCAGGAAATCAGGCTGGAAAATCATGCTCAGTTCGCGCAGTTACTTCCCTATGGTGGATGATGAGGAGATCCGCTGTACTCTGGTCCGGGCCCAGGAGATGTCGAGGTTTGTAGAGATAGGGACGCTGGATGTTGGGTTAACCGGTAAGGACTGGATCCTCGAAAACAACTCGGATGTGGTGGTCGTTCAAGACCTGATTTACTCAAAAACGAGCCTGGCTCCTGCCCGATGGGTGCTGGTGGTGGCTGAAGACTCCCCCATACGGGAGCTGAAGGATTTAGAAGGAAAGAAGATCTTCACGGAACTGGTCAACTTTACCCGGCGATACTTCGCCGAGCAAAAGATTAAAGTGGATGTGGAGTTCTCATGGGGCGCCACCGAGGGGAAAGTGATCGAGGGATTATGCGATGCCATTGTGGAGGTGACGGAGACAGGAAGCACGCTTCGGGCCAATAAACTCCGTATTGTCGCAGAACTCCTTCAGACCAATACCCAGTTTATCGCCAATCGCCAGTCCTACGAGGATCCGTGGAAAAGGGAGAAGATCGAACAGATCTCCCTTCTTCTCCAGGGGGCGCTCCGGGCCGAAGGGATGGTGGGGCTGAAGATGAACGTTTCCGCTAATGACCTGAAGGGTTTGATCGAAATCCTTCCAAGCATCACGGGACCCACGATCTCCAATCTCTTTCAGAGCGACTGGTTTGCCATTGAGGTGATGGTTTCCGAGAAGGTTGTGAGGGAACTCATCCCGAAGTTGTTGAAACGGGGGGCGGTGGGGATCATCGAATATCCACTCAA
>DYHU01000488.1 GCA_020724025.1 Syntrophorhabdus sp.
TTTGATCCCAATTGAGTCAAAAAAATAACTTCCTCCCCCCACGGTGGGGGAGGATTCAGGTGGGGGGGAGGTTCAAGACGTCCACCCCCATCCCAACCTTCCCCCATCGTAAGGGGGAAGGAGATGAGATAAGAAATCGTGTGTCTGAATGAATGACGAAACAAATCGGACAACTGGGCTTTAAGACCAAATTCATTAACTCGAAAGAACGGGATATTTTTCACTCAATTGGGGTTTGAGTCAACCTTTTGAGAAGGGTTATCGATAAAGGGTTTGGGCCGCCCTGTTCTCTGGATGAACAGCCTGAGTCGAAAGATCAACGATCCAGGTACGGAGGATGGGCGTACTCTCCTCGCCTTCCGAAAATTGAATCACCCTGACCCTGTTGTGACCTATCTCCCTTGCTTCGTATCTCCATTTCAGATTGGGGAAAAACCTCGCTTTTGCTTCCATCATTCTCAGCTCGATTGACATCCTCTCTCCGGTCATCGGATCCATCTTAATGAGATGTCTTTTGACCAGATCTACGGCTTTGACAGAAGAGACATTAGGAAAACCCTGCTCTTTCCTTTTGGCGCCCTGTCCTCTGGAGAGAGGAATGATACTTCCTTCGAGGGCCTTGATCTCCAGGTAATTCCCGTCGGCGCTCAAATAACCCATCTCGCCTGAGTCAAAAATCACCTGATAAAAATTCATTGTCCCTGAACGATTCTGAACCACCTCCGCTATGAGAAATCCCTCTTTCTCCTTCTGAATGGTGAAACTCCTATCCAGGTCCTCCGGGCTTTTATAGAATTCCGCCGGACGGACAGTCCTGACAACAAGATATCGTTTGCCAATGTTCCTTTTCCATTTGGCGAGTTTCTCTCTCTCATATTCCTCGATGATCCGATCTCCCTCAGATCTTGGCTCTCTCTGAACAGAACCCTTCCCCTCACCTTTTGCTACCCATGTCAACCCTTCGACTCCCCAGCATAAATGCTGGGGCTCGCTCAGGGTTGACCCTGAGCGGCGCTCCTTCACCCCGTCTCCAAAGGCGGGGCTTAGCGCCGCCGAATGGGTCAATCGATCTCTCATAGAATGGATGGCCTGCAGGTCTCGTTGATCAGGTTGGGAAATTGGCAAAATCAAAAGACAGGTTAAAAACAGGAAAGAAATGCTCATCGTCCATTCCCGTTTGAAATTTCATAATAGATGGAATCCCTAAACTGACGGGATCGAATCTCTCCTCTCTCCATGAGGGTTCCGAGATGTCCACTCAGTTCATCCTTATTCATTCCCATTCCTTTGGAGAGGTCGGTTAGAGAAAGAGGCCTTCGTCTCAGAATTTTTAAGATTTCTTCCCTGATATCTCTTTCGGTCAAAGAGAAGGGGTGACGGTCAAACTCCGAGATGATGGAAGCCTTATCCCCAAAGAAGTCTTTAATTTTTTCCATCTCTTTCTGGCTCAACGGGACTGCCCATTTTTCCGAAGGGGGGCGAACCACGGTGTTGATATGGATCTGATCGGGCTTAATTCGGTCAATTGCCTCTTTCATCCTGATGAGTTCGCCCTGGCTATCGTTGACCCCTCTACAGAACAGGATCTCCAGCCAGATTTGGCCTTTGTAAATCTTTCTGAATTGAATCAAACCTTCGACCACCCTCTCTGCAGAAAGCCCTTCGTCAGGGCGGTTGATCTTTAAAAAAACCTCTGATGCAACAGCATCCAGAGAAGGAAGAACCACTTCCGCATCCAGCAGTTCCTGCCGTACTTCCTCCAGATAGAACAGAGAACCATTGGTGATGACAGCAACAGGGATGGAGGTTATCCCCTTTATACACTCGATCACCGATCGGATTTTGGAGTAAAGGGTTGGCTCTCCGGACCCGGAGAGGGAAAGATAATCGATGGAAGAAGTTCCTTCTTTGAGGAAGCGTTCGACCTCGGCAAGGACTTCCTTGACGGGAGCATACTCTCCTCTGATCAGTGTCTTCTGGGTTGTCTTTCCGATCTGGCAATAGATGCAGTCATAAGTGCAGATCTTGT
>DYHU01000489.1 GCA_020724025.1 Syntrophorhabdus sp.
GGTTTGACAAAGAGTGTGGCCAGAGAACTGGGCAGGTATCAGATCAATGTCAATGTGGTTTTGCCGGGTTTTATCTTGACCCCTACTGTTTCTAAGATGGCCGAAAAATATCGAAACATGATCATTGAAAATACCCCTTTGAAACGGGCCGGCCAACCTGAAGAAGTTGCCAATGCGGTAGTTTTTTTAGCCTCCGACGAAGCGAGTTTTATAACCGGCGCCGAAGTGACGGTTTCCGGCGGATGGGAGATGTAACTTTGTAGGGCAGGGCTTACTACCAGCCTTATAAAAATGGCTGCATTGATTTATAAAATCCCTCCTAACCTCCCTTTTCCAAAGGGAGGAATAATTCTTTCTTTATTGAAACTGATTCCCCAATGTGACATCGTATAAACATGATCATCTTCACGCATCATACAGGAGAGCCCCATGGTATTCTTGGGGCTCAACTGGCGGCGACATTCCTCCAGCAGAAACTCTCCATACCCTCCATCGTCGTCGGGATCGAGAGGACCTTCTCAAAAGAGCGACTGCTTCGCTTCATCGATGAATACCATACAGGAGAAGAGAGGGTAGTTGCCTTCTCGCATCTCTGCGGGAGAAAAGACCTCATCGAACTGGTCCAAGAACTGAAGCAGGAGGGTTTTGTTACCATTCTGGGAGGACCACAGGCCCGGCAGGATTACAAAGGCGAGCCGGAGGCTGATTCTCATCCACACCGGTTCAGGGGATTGAGATCGATGGTCGATATTGGCCTTCAGGGTCCGGTCGATGGGTTCAGATCGGAACATCTGGGTCTGAGAGATGCGCTCCTCGAACATCCATGGACAAAGGAGATATTCCTAAAAGTCGACTGGTCGAACCTCTATACATTCTCGGATACTCTCAAGAAGCTCGAGGTTCGGTTGGGGCAGGTGTTGAATGCCATCGGCTGTCCATACGCCAATAAGTTACAAACGGTCAGCCTTCCGCCTCCGGTCGAACTCAGGGGGAGAGAGGTTCCGGAGTTGAACGTTCGGAGTGAGGGATGTGTCTTCTGCGACGTTTCACGGGACAAGGGTTTTCATGGCCCTGTAGAGCGAGACAGGGTTATCGCCCAGATTGAAGGGCTGCCTGAGATCGATGGAAGAAAGATTCCATTCGAACTCATAGACGAATATTCCATCCGCTCGCTTGGTAAACTGCTCGAAGAGGTTGAAAATCATGGGATCAGGCTCTCGCAGATCAATCTGGTCTGCCGGGTCGACGACATCAATGGACACGCCTCTGAACTTTCGGAGATCGTCTTAAAGGCCCAGGCGCAAGAGGTGAAGATCATGTTTGCTTCGATCGGCTTTGAATCGTTCTCCGACCGGTTGCTTCAATATTTCTGCAAAGGGATCGCGCTGACGGATATCGTCAAGTGCGTTGAAACGCTGCGCCGTCTCAAAGATCGGTTCGGAAACCAGTTCCTCTACCGGAGGGATGAGGGAGCGAATCATGGTTTTATCCGGCCTACGCCCTGGGATGACGGTGAAACGTTGCAGGAGATGGATAGGAATATATTCCTCTACCGGCTCTTTGAAGACATTCTTCCTGAACACAGCACCCCGCTCATCATCCACCACGCATCCTATCTCGGAGACTGGATCCGAGAGATCGAATCAGCAACAGGCGTCACCTTCGGACGGGAGGGGACCTGGATCGAATGGTGGAATCACACTTTTGAGGGTGGAAAGTCGAGAGTGGAAAGTGGTTAGAACCACCTTCCGCCATCCCCTCTTTTTGATGGTTCACTATTGTGAACTTTGTCCAGGGAGGACATAAAATATCGCTTGACAAAGAAATAAATGTAATTTAATAATCTAAATGAGTTGAGGTTTTGGAAGGGATTTGATTGGTTCACTATCGTGAACTGTAGTCATGAGGAGCATGAGGAGAAGGAGCCTTATCCACCCTCTACTCTCCACGTTCTACTTTGAGAAAGGAGGTTGTTATGGGAAACGAGAAGGAAGGACTTTCAACAGCCGAGAGTCTGCGTAAG
>DYHU01000490.1 GCA_020724025.1 Syntrophorhabdus sp.
AATTCCATGAAAGAAAACCTCCTCCACCCCCTCCCTTCCCTCCCCCCTCGAGGGGGAGGGTGAGGGTGGGGGGCATCATTCAACCGTTAATATCTTCACTTTCGTTTCAATCGTGCCGATCTGTCCATCCCGGTAGCGAACCTTGCCTGTCACCTCTAATTCCTTCTGATCACTGTACATCGCTTCGATCAACTTGATGTATTGTTCATAAACAAATTTTCTTCGCACCTTTCCTGTTCTTGTCAGTTCTTCGTCATCCGCATCGAGAAGTTTATATAATAAGATGATCCTCCGAAGCCTCATCGGCTTTGGCAACTGGGTATTCACAAGGCGAACTTCGCCAAGAATCAATTCCTCAACGGATGCCTGTTGAGATAGGTCTGTATAAGTGGTGTAAGGAATCATCCGATCCTCTGCCCAACTGCCCACATTCCCAAAATCGATATTGATGAATCCCGTGATATAGTCACGGCCTTCGCCCCAGACCACTGCTTCTTTGATATAGGGGCTGAATTTTAGCCTCGTTTCGATAAAGTCCGAGGAAATGGCTTCGCCTGCTTTGGTCCGCATGATCTCTTCTTTGCGGCCGATGATGAGGAGGTGTCCATCTTCATCAATATAGCCTGCATCACCCGTGTGAAGCCAGCCATCGCGAAGGGCCTTTTTCGTCGCCTCCGGATCCTGGTAATAACCGACAAAGCAGGAAGGTGTTCTGACCAGCACTTCCTGGTCCTCGGCAATCTTGATCTCGGTCCTTGGCAAGGGTTTACCAACGGTCTCCGGTTTGACCTCTTTGTCCGGCTGAACCTGAAAGACTCCTCCGCCTTCAGTAAGACCATAGGCGTGTTTGAGATTTAACCCTTTAGCCCTGAAGAACCGGATGACATCCGGACTGATGGGATGGCCTCCGGTAATGGCAGCACGAATCTGAGCGCAGCCCACCCGGTCCAGAAGAGGTCGATAGACGATTCTCGAAAAAAGCCGATGAAGTAACTGCAAATGGGCAGGGACAGGCTCCTTTTTAGACTCGCGGTCCACTACTGCCCCACCGATCTTTTGGCCTAAAACAAAAAGCTTTCGCTTGATCCATCCCGCGTCCGCCATCTTTACTCTGATTTTAGAAGCAAGGTCTTCCCAGAATCGTGAAGAGGTGATGATGACGACCGGTCCAATTTCGCGGAAATCTTCGGCCTGGGTTTCAAGTGTCTCGGGAAAGTTCATCGCCATTCCCGTTAAGGGTGAAACGCCCATCCCCCACATTTGATCAACAATCCATGCCGTTGGGGTAATCGAAATCCAGTTGTCCCCAATGCCAATCGGGGCGGTCTCGATCCATTTTCTGGCGATCTCGGTGAAACTTTGATGGGAGATCATCGCCAATTTCGGAATCCCCGTAGTCCCGGAAGTCATAATCATCAAGGCAACTTCCTCAGGCTTTCCCTTCCACAACTCCTCTTCAAAAAGATGGGGTTGCTTCTTTTCCAACTCCTCGCCCAATTTCAGGAGTTCCTGGAAACTCATCAACCATGGATTATTGGCATAAGTTCTCATGCCCGTCGGATCAATAAAGATGACCTTCCGGACATGAGGGAGTTGTTCTTTCATTTCCAAAAGCTTGTCGACCTGTTCCTGATCCTGGACGATCACAAAAGCTGCCTGGATGCGATTGAGCATCGTGGTCAGTTCTTTGGCAATCGAAGAGGTAAACATATTGACCGTGATGGCGCCTATGGCCTGGGCGCCCAGTTCGCTGAAGAGCCATTCCGGATGGTTGTTTACAATGAGGCCGATATTTTCGCCTCGTTTGAGACCGAGTGCAAAAAGACCCAAAGCAACCTGTTTGGT
Source organism: Syntrophorhabdus sp. (assembly GCA_020724025.1). Next base: position 1,846 of record DYHU01000490.1, read on the forward strand.
GTAACGGAGGTAATCCTCCCAGTTATACGCAAGCCATATCCCATATGCCTTTTCACGTATGGCAATTTTATCTGACCCCAGTCGCCCTGCCTGTTTGGTCAAAATCTGCGGCAATGTGAGCTGGGCTAAGGATGTTACTATTCCTTCATCGAAACGTTTTGTTTTGTTAACTTCCAT
>DYHU01000491.1 GCA_020724025.1 Syntrophorhabdus sp.
CAATGAGCAAATAATAACACTAAATCCGTTTTGGAAATTGAGATTTGGTGCTTATTATACCTTGTCCAAATTAACCTACAACCCATTAAAAATCAAGCATAAAAAACAGCTTCAAATTGAAAACGGCGTGATTTTTTCTTATAATCGCAATGAAGGCAAACCCACATGATCCCCATCCGAGATGCGATTCGTTCAAAGACTTTTCCGGTAGTCAATGTTCTGATCATTGTTGCCAATGGCCTTGCCTTCCTCTGGCAACTCTCCCTAGGTCCCCATCTCAGAGAAACCCTCTACCTCTACGGAATTGTTCCCATCCGGTATTCCGATCCAGGGCTCTCCGCACAATTTACAGCCTTCGAGCAGGTCTTCCCATTCATCGCCTCGATGTTTCTCCACGGCGGTTTCTTTCACATCCTCGGCAATATGTGGTTCCTCTACATCTTCGGAGACAACATCGAGGACCGGCTCGGCCATATTCGCTACTTCATTTTCTATCTCCTTTGCGGAATCGCCGCGGGCATGATCCATCTTTACACCAACTGGGACTCCAGGCTCCCCACCATCGGCGCAAGCGGAGCCATCTCCGGAATAATGGGAGCCTATCTCCTCCTTTATCCCCGCTCCCGGATCCTGACCCTGATCCCGATCTTCTTCTTTCTCCAGTTCGTCGAGATTCCGGCCTTCCTCTTTCTCGGTTACTGGCTTCTCATACAGGTATTCTCCGCAAGCCTCACCCCTAAAAATGTCGGAGGGATTGCATTCTGGGCCCATATCGGCGGGTTTGTTGTCGGCCTCGTTTCCATCAAAATATTTGACCTGATTCCCAGGATGGGAATGGGCCAGGGACTCCGTCATTATACCGATCGGAAAAGGACACCCCGCCTTCAGGCCATCTCCCCTCAATCCCATCCTGAGAAATTGGATCTCTTTGGAGAAATCAAGATCACGCCGAAAGAGGCCCTTCAGGGGGCCCGGAAACTGATTGCCATTCCTCAGGGAGTGAAGAAAAGAAATATGATCGTCACGATTCCTCCCGGAGTCCACCAAGGCACACACCTTCGTCTGAAGGGTTTGGGTCGGACGGATCGGGATGGCAATCGGGGAGACCTCTTCCTCGAGGTCCGGATTCTGGATTAGGGTGTCCTCTCCTGCTTTTCTGGTAAACCCCGTTAGACCTCAGGCTTTTATTTTCTAAACAAATATTGTTGAAATCATTTCTCGAACTGGTTAATTTAAATGGGTTCTATCGCCAGAGGTGGCGTTCATCTTAAGGAGAATTTAAATGGCAAATAAAAATCCGGAGCGAAGCGGCCTTACCCCTTTTTTTGATCCCCGGAGTATTGCTGTGATTGGATCATTGAAAGAAGGCTTCTTTGGCGGTTATGTGGTGATCAAGTCTCTACTCAATGCCGGTTTTAAGGGAGAGATCTATCCTGTCAATCCATCTTACAAGGAGATTTGGGGATTAACGGTCTACCCCTCGATTAAAGTTGCCCTGCGAAAAATAGATCTGGTTCTCATCATCACGGGTGCCAGGTCTGTGTCCGGAATCCTGAGGGAGTGTGTGGAGAAAGGGGTGAGGGCCGCCATTGTCGTCTCGGATGGTTTTGCGGAAAGGGATGAGGAAGGACGCAGGTTACAAGAGGAGATCGTGGCAATTGCCAGGCAGGGAAACCTCCGGATCATCGGGCCCAATACCGCAGGAATCGCCAATCCAGCAAAAGGCCTCATTCCCAACCCCTATGAAATGGGATACGAAAAGGTGAAAGAGGGGACAATCGCCATCTGCGCGCAGACAGGGATGATTAATCCACAGGCCTTTCCCTACGGTGATCTTCATTACGGGGTGAGCAAGATATGTGACTTCGGAAATAAGTGTGATGTGGATGAATGCGATATGATGGATTATCTCGAAGGGGATCCATCCACAAAAGTGATAACTCTGCATCTCGAAAGCATTAAAGACGGCCAAAGATTCCTGAAGGTTTCAAAAAGGGTGACCTCCAAGAAAC
>DYHU01000492.1 GCA_020724025.1 Syntrophorhabdus sp.
TGAAAAGGATCGTCTGGTTGCCCAAATCCATCAAAGAGCAGGTTAAAGATGTGCTCGAAGAGGCTGGCTTATATGACAAGATTGCAACAGAAGAAGATGTGAAAAATGTGGATGAACTAACCGAATACATGAATCGAGTGGGACATCCCTGGGTAACAGGTTAACGATAAAAGGAGGATCTCATGGCACTTAAGGCATCAGATATACAGAAAAAATTACCGGATGGTGGTAAAAAGAATTGTAAGGAGTGCGGTTTTCCGACCTGCTTCGCCTTCGCCATGAAACTGGCATCGGGCGCAGTGTCTGTTCAGAAATGCCCGTATCTGCCCGCTGAGATAAAAACCGAGCTTGAAGAGGCATTGGCTCCTCCGATCAGACTGGTGACGATCGGCACAGGAGAAAACGCCTTCAGCATGGGTGAGGAAGAGGTCATCTACCGTCATGAGAAGACTTTTTACAGACCTTCGGGGATCGCCCTCCTCATCACCGACAAGGAAGATGAGGGAACCGTCTCCGCGAAGATCAACAAGCTTAAGACGCTCCAGTTTGACCGGGTGGGCCAGAAACTGAAAGCCAATCTCTTCGCTTTGAAGTATGCTGGAAATGCCGAGAAGTATCTGGGTCTGGTAAAGAGAGTGGCCGCAGAAGGGTTCCCCGTCGTTTTAATCTGCGAAGATCTGGACATCCTGTTTAAGGCAAGGGATCTGATCGCGGATAAAAACCCCCTTCTCTACCCCATCACAAAGGAGAATCTTGACGCCGCTCTTCCAAAGATAAAGGCAAAACCCACACCCATCGGAGTGAAGACGGACGGGATTGAAGAGATCGTTCCCATTACCAAACGACTCAAGGAAGAAGGAATTCAGGACATCGTCCTCGATCCTTCCCCTAAATCGTTGAAAGAGATGATCAGGGATTACACCCTCATCCGGAGGGCGGCCCTCAAGAAGACCTTCCGGCCGCTGGGCTATCCCATCCTTTCCCTCCCGTGTCTGCTCGCAGAAAATAAGATGGAAGAAACCCTGCTGGCATCGGCAGGGGTGGTGAAATATGCCGGGATCATTGTCCTCTCCGATTTCGAGAAAGAGATGCTTTATCCCCTTCTTGTTCTGAGACAGAACATCTTCACCGATCCAAGGGTCCCCCTTGCCGTGGAGCAGAAGATTTACGAGATCGGAACGGTCACAGATGAGTCCCCGGTTCTCCTGACGACCAACTTTGCGTTGACCTACTTTGCTGTAGCCAGTGAAATCGAAAATAGCAAGATCCCCTCTTTCCTCTGCGTGAAGGATACGGAAGGGCTCTGTGTCCTTGCGGCCTGGTCAACGGGAAAGTTTAGTGGAGACACGGCCGGACCATTTCTCAAGAAAATTGGGATAGGAGATAAAGTTAAGAACAAAAGGGTCATCATCCCTGGATTTGCCGCAAGGATCAAGGGAGAACTCGAAGAGGAATTACAGGGCTGGGAAATCATTGTTGGACCCCGTGAGGCAAGCGATCTCCCTGCCTTTCTTCCCCAGATGATTGAGAAATGGAAGAGTCAAAGCAGATAGATGAGATTTGGGGGAAGTTTCATCCCGGGAGGGAGAATTTACTCCTCCTGCTGCAAGAGATTCAGGAGAAAGTGGGCTACCTCTCAAGAGAGGCGATGGAGAGCGTAGCTCATTTTTTCCATCTCCCTCCTTCTGAAGTTTTTAGTGTTGTTACCTTCTATAATCAGTTCAGAAGAAAACCCCTTGGTCGCAACCCCGTCCATGTCTGCCTGGGGACAGCCTGTTATCTTCTGGGGGGAAGATTGATCTTCGATGCCTTTTCAAGAGAGCTTCAGATCGAAAGAGGGGACACCACCGAGGACAGAAACTTTAGCCTCGATGCGACAGCCTGTTTTGGCTGCTGTAATGTAGCCCCCGTGGTCAAGATCAACAGCCAGATCTATCCTAAAATGACTCCCGGAAGAGTGGAGGAAGTCATCATCAACCTCCGGGACAAGGATAAAAACGTTT
>DYHU01000493.1 GCA_020724025.1 Syntrophorhabdus sp.
GGGGTGGACAAAAGGAATTTGATCCCCCTCCCCTCCATTCCCTCCCGCCAGGGGAGGGGAGATTTTTTGGGTGGATATTTGTATCGGATTTAGATCCCGATCGATCACTAAAATTTTGCTGCCATCTTGCGTACAATTTAATTCATAAGCAACCGAATCATTACATTAGAGGAGCAGGAATGGAAGGAATCTATATTCTCTCAGGTGTGATCATTGCCCTGGCTGCACTTTTTTTCTTCCTCATGGAACAGAGGTGGAAGAAGATCGCGGAAGAGGTGAGAAAAGATCAGTCCTCCCAGACCATATGGGCCTTGATTCAGCAGCAGATTGAAAAGTTGAGAGAGCAAATGAATGACGGCCTTGCCAGAAATATCTCTCAGCTCTCCCAGCAGCAGGATACCATCAATTCACAGTTGAGGGGAATTACCGATCAGGTTAACCAGCAGCTTCAAAACTCAAGCGGAGAGATCAGTAAGCGGTTGGATAATGCCGCAAGGGTGATCGGAGATGTCCAGAAGAATATCGGAGAACTTTCGGAGGCGAGCAGGCGAATCTTTGAGGTCGGGAAAGACATCGCTACGCTTCAGGAGATTCTCCAGCCTCCGAAATTGAGGGGGGGATTAGGGGAACAGTTTTTGGGCGAACTGTTGTCCCAGATTCTTCCGCCCGAATTCTTTACCCTTCAATACACGTTCTCAAGCGGAGAGAGGGTGGATGCTGTGGTGAGGCTGGGAGAAAGGCTTGTTCCCATCGATTCCAAATTCCCGCTCGATAATTTCAAACGGATCATCGAATGCAAAACCGAGGAAGAGAAGAAGGCTTCTCGGAAGACCTTTTCGAGAGATGTGAAGAAACATATTGACGATATCGCAAGCAAATATATTCTGCCCCAGGAAGGGACTTACGACTTTGCCCTGCTCTATATCCCCGCAGAAAATGTCTATTATGAGACCATTACAAAGGACGAGGCCTTTGGAGAGGAGAAAGGGATTTTGAATTATGCGTTGCAAAAGAAGGTGATCCCGGTTTCGCCCAATTCCTTCTTTGCCTATCTCCAGGTGATCGTCCTCGGATTGAGGGGGTTGAAGATCGAAAAGGATGCCCATCGAATACTGGATTCGCTTTCGGGTCTGAACAAAGAACTGGAAGCCTTTCAAGGGGACTTTCAATTAGTCGGAAAACATATCACCAATGCGATGAATAAATATGAAGAGGCGAGGAGACGTCTGGATAAATTCGGCTTCAAGCTGGAACAGATCGAAAGCCAGCCAGCCCTGCCACTGCCTGAAAAAGGGAATGAATCTAAAAATGAGAAGATAGCATGATTCCGACAAGAGAAGACTGTTTGAGATTGATGGTCCGGTACGGGATGCTTAAACATATCATCGATCATAGCATCGAAGTGGCGAGGGTGGCCCTCTTTCTCTCCATCGAGTTAAACAGAAGGGGGCAGAGAATCGACCTTCCCCTGATCGAAGCCGCCGCCCTGCTTCACGACCTGACCAAGACGGAGTGCCTCAGGACGAAGGAAGACCACGCCCTGACAGGATCGAAGCTTTTGAAAGAAATAGGGTACAAGAGGGTAGGGGAGGTGATCGCGGAGCATATCCATTTATCGAAAGAGACAGATCCCTCATGGATATCAGAGGAGGAAGTGGTCAATTATGCCGACAAACGAGTCCGACATGACCGGATCGTCTCCCTGGATGAGAGATTTGAGGACCTCAAGGGACGATACGGGAAGAGCGAGAGAGCCCTCGAGCTGTTAGGATATTTGCGAAGAGCCACTTTTGAGATTGAAAGAAAAATCTTTTCCATCCTGGAGATGGATCCGGATCATCTCCAGGACCATTTATTGGATACGGAGGCAGGCACAGGAATGACGCCAGGGGGAACAACCATTCCTGTAGAATCGAAAGAAGGAGAGAGGATGTTTTAAGTAACCCCTCTGTTATGGGGTGTTACTTGACCCGAAAGGGTCGGAAGGTTCTCCCTCC
>DYHU01000494.1 GCA_020724025.1 Syntrophorhabdus sp.
CAAAACTCTGTATTTTCCTAATGATTCCAAAGAGGAATCCGAAATGTGCTTTAAATGTATACTGTATACAAAAAAGGTGCGGCTTTGTCAAGCCTAACTTAGGCCTAAGCGGATTTTTTCGTCATTCCCGTGAAAACGGGAATCCAGACGTCGTCCCCCGTATCAAGTACGGGGCAGGCTCTGCGAAAACAGGGAACCACTCATTCTTAAGAACTGGATTCCTGTTTTCACAGGAAACCCTGGATACCCGCTTTCGCGGGTATGACAGGTGGGGCTACAGCAATTTTTACTGGTATGGTTCCATTGTTTCTAAAAGAGTCGCTGTAGTATTAGAACCCCATTGGGAAAATGTGTTAGCAAGGGGAGGGGACAGAAGAAATACCGGGGGACAAAGGCAGGCTTAACCCTTTTTCGATTCACTACTTATGGGAACTTAAGATTCGGGTCCTCCTACTTTCAGTTTTAGTCTTTCGGAGGGATAGATTCGGTCATTTCCGTCAAGATTGTTCCAATTTTTGATCTCTGAGATGCTCACATTATATTTACTCGCAATACTCCAGAGGGAATCCCCTGTTTTCACCACATAGATGATCTCTTTCTTTCCTTTTTCATCCCGTGAAGCGACAGAGGGGTTATCTCCCCCCCACTTTTATTTTAAGTTGATCTCCCGGCATGAGCTTTGTTTCCGGATGGAGTTTATTCCAGGAGCTGAGGGCGCCGATATTGACCCCCATCTCATTTGCAATACTCCACAGTGTATCCCCCTTTTTGATGATATAGGTGATCTCCTGTGATCCGGAAGGCCTGGTTTTTTCACCGGATGGTTTGGATGCCAAGGAGCCGGGTTTGATCTCCTTTTCCTTCGGGAGAGGGATGAGGAGGTTGGTACCAATCGACAATCGACTTCTCTTTTCCAGACGGTTAATTTCCAGGATCGGTTCCAATTCGACCCCGTAAAGCCGTACGATATGACGGAGGGTATCTCCCTTCTTCACAATGTGGTTCTTAAATGATGTCTTTCCCCCGGGGTGAAGGGATTCAAAATTCTTCAGGAAGAGGTCTCTCTTCCCGAAAGGAATTTTAATCTCATATTCCGGAGCATCAGGGGGGGTGCACCATCTCCGCAATTCGGGGTTGAGGTCTTTCAACTCCTCAACAGTGATCTCACATGCCTTTGCAATGAGCCGGAGATCAGTGGCAGGGGGAACCATGACCTTATCATATCGAAGGGGTTCCTGGTATTCGATGCCAATGAATCCATATTTTCCAGGGTCCTTGGCGAGGAGCGCGGCGGCGATCATCTGGGGGACATAATGTTTCGTCTCCTGCTTCAGATATCGATATTTGGTCAATTCCCAGAAGTCCTCTGTCCTGTATCGTTTCATTCCATTGGCGATCTTGTTCTCCCCTGCATTATAACCGGCGGCGGCAAGGTACCAGCATTCGAACATATCATAGAGGTCCTTAAGATATCCGGCGGCGGCGATTGTTGACTTCTCCGGATCCCTCCTCTCGTCCACCCACCAGTTCGACTTCAAACCGTATCTTTTCCCGGTCAGGTAGATGAACTGCCAGGGCCCCATGGCCTTGCTCCTTGAATAGGCGTAAGGGTTAAATCCACTCTCGATCATCGAAAGATAGACCAGGTCTTCGGGAAGACCCTTCTCCCTCAAAACCTCCCTCATGAAGGGGATATATTTTTCAGATCGGGCGAGCCAGTTCGAAAAACTTTTTCTGGCCGTGGTTTGAAAATAGTGGAGAAAGTGTTCCACCTTTTCATTGATGACGATGGGGATATCGAACTCATTCTTCCTCCTGTTCGGGTCTCCGGGAAGAATTTCGAGATTGAAATCGTCACTCGATTCATCGCTGATGGGGAGATTGAAGCTCCTCATGGCCACTCTATTTTCCGGAGATGAAACAGGGGGAGGGGAAGGGGCAGGATCGTCGCTGCGGGGCGGAACAGACGGATCGGAAAAGAGTTCTTCCAATTCGGA
>DYHU01000495.1 GCA_020724025.1 Syntrophorhabdus sp.
GAATGAAATTGAAAAAGATGGATACCCGAATCAAGAAGATTAAGAAGGCGGCCCAAGAATTAAAAGAACTCTCTGGTGGAATCCAGGCGGTCGACCGAAATGCCAGCCGGATCCTCGCCTCGGTGAAGATGCTGGAAATCAACATATCCGACGTCCTCGATCTCAATACGCTAAGCGCTTAGCGCTATGCGCATAGCGTTCTTTTTTATCAGAGTTTGATCCACTTGGGAACCACGACAATGCCTGAGGCGGTCACCGTGAATCGTTTTGCATCTTCGTCCAGATCGTAACCGATCTTTATCCCTTCGGGGATATGAACGCCCCTGTCAATAATCGTCCTCCTGATCTTTGCATGCCTCCCCACATCCACCCCTGACAGGAGGATGGAATCCTCGATTTCCGCATAACTGTGGACCATCACCCTCGGCGAAAGGATCGATCGCTTCACGTTGCCTCCGCTGATGATGGAGCCATGGGAGAGGATGGAGTTGAGAGCCGTGCCAACCCTCCCCTCTTCCAGCAGGACGGTTTTAGCCGGTGGATAGGGCTGTTGATGGGCGAGGATGGGCCACTCCGAATCGTAGAGGTTGAGCTGGGGGGTCACGGAGATGAGATCCATGTTCGCCTCGTAATAGGCATCGATCGTTCCCACATCCTTCCAGTATCCCGCCCCCCCGCAATCGCCCTGTCTGAAATCGAAATGAAAGACTCGATCCTTTTTAATCATCGCGGGGATGATATCTTTGCCAAAATCATGACCTGAATCGGACCGGGCATCTTCGATCAAACGCCTTACCAGTATCTCCGTATTGAAGATATAGATTCCCATCGATGCCAGGATTCCTTCCGGGTCTCCGGGAATAGTCCTGGGTTCCTCAGGTTTCTCCTGAAATCCCATGATCCTCCCCTCCCGGTCTACTTCCATGACGCCAAACTCTTTTGACAAATTTCGATCCATCCGGATGGAGGCCACGGTTAAATCCGCTCCCTTCTCCAGGTGAAAGGCAATCATCTTCCGGTAGTCCATCTTATAGATATGGTCGCCGGAGAGGATGAGGACGAGATCCGGCTTTTCGTGCTGCAAGGTATAGATATTCTGGAAGATGGCATCAGCCGTTCCCTGATACCAATGCTCATCGATTCTCTGTTGGGCCGGAATGACCTCTATGAATTCCCCCAGGGCGGTGGAGAGAATGTTCCAGCCTAATTGGATGTGGCGATGGAGAGAGGTTGATTTATACTGGGTGAGGATATAGATATGTCGAATATCGGAGTTGAGACAATTGGAAAGGGTGAAGTCAATGATCCGGTAGATGGCGCCAAAAGGGACAGCCGGTTTGGCTCGATCCCGGGTCAGGGGATAGAGTCTCTCGCCTCTCCCCCCTGCCAGGAGCATGGTGACAACCTTCTTCATCTATCCTTACCTTTCTCCAGCAGTTCTTTCACCTTCGCTTTCAGCTCTTCGAGATCGCTCGATTTCGTCACATAAGCATCCGCCACCCAGCTCATGAAGTCTTCGCGATATCCGGAGTAGGAAGTGTTGAGGATGATGGGGATCTTTCTGTCCTTTCCAACGATCCGGCCAAGAGCCTCCATTCCATCCATCACAGGCATGACGATGTCGAGGATGATCAGATCAGGCTTCCCCTCTTCCAATTTCTGGATGGCCTCTTTCCCATTCCGGGCGGTGATGACTTCATAACCTTCCGCCTCCAGCTCCTCCTGATAGAGAAGCCTCAGGCCCTCCTCATCCTCCACCACCAAGATCTTCTTCATAGATAAATTATCGGCAATTTATGGGAAAAAAACAACCTTTATTATAATCCTGTATCCTGCATCTTGTATCTTAAAACTTAAGTCACTTTAGCTCACTTTAAACTTTAGTCACTTTTAGGCCCTCTTTTTCTCTGCTCAATCGCCAGTTTACATTCGGCGCAGAGGAACCGTGGAAGGGTATGGGGGTAGGCGATCTTCTCTTCTCCAAGTCCCCAATCG
>DYHU01000496.1 GCA_020724025.1 Syntrophorhabdus sp.
AGGACCACTTTCCCACCTTCGATTATATCTACCTGAATGTGACATCCAAAGTTTGTGACCTTGGCCCCTGCATCCTTCTTTTGGGTCTTCTTCTCATAATATTCTAATGCCTTAGCCTTTGATTCTTTTTCGATCTTTGGGTCAAGAAGTTGAGGTCTTCCACCTCCACCACACCCGCTTTTGCAGCAGGAGGCTTTAGCTGTCACCACAGGGTCCAGTTTTTCATAGGTCTCAATCTTAGACCTTGCCTTTGTTTGTGTAAGCCATTGTCCGAAAAGTTGCTCTGCGTTTGTTTGATCACTTTTAAGAACAGCCTTTTCTATGAATTGTGCAATGATCCACTCATTCCTAAGTTCCCCCTTTAAGTCCTCAACGCTTCCACCGAGCATCTTCTTGAGATCGGCATCGGATAAACCACTCTTCAGCTTAATAGTCTTCACCTGTTTCTCAATCTCCTCCTCAGGTGCGGAGTTATAACCAGCGCTTTTTGCTTCCTGAAGGAGGATCTTTTCCATTACTATTTCATCAAGAATTTCGGTCTTGAGGCGGTTCAGATTCTCCTTTCCCGATTGTCCTCCGAAAAGGCCTTGCCCATATCGATATTCGTAGATTTTTTTGGCACGGTCTACCTTCTTTGAAAACTCTTTCCGGGTAATGCTCTCGCCGTTCACCTTTCCTACTGGTTTGGATTCAAGACCGCCCAACAAGAAAAATACGGTTGCCCCAACCAGGAAAAGGCCTATTGCTCCCAAAAAGATGTATCGATTCTTAACCCGGATCTCTTTACTCCTCGGGAGCTGATTTCCACAGTGGACACAAAACCGGGTTCCCTTTTCATTCCCTTCACCACATGAAGGGCATGTTCCAGAATAACTCTCCATTTCCTTTCCCTCCCTCAAGTTTTTCCTTAAACTCGGTGACCGTACTTTTTATCTAATAGTTCGATGACCTGTTCCACCGAATGACCTTCAGCCAGCTTCTCACGGATGAACCTCTTCTCCTCCACCGACCCCCTGGGCATATCACAGTTGCAAGTTGCCAGAGGAAGTTCCCCGCATCCGCCACAGGCACATTTGAAATTCTTGGCCACGGCAATCACCTGTGCTTCATCCACTTTGACCAGGGATGAAGAAGCAGAGGGAGACGATAAAAGGGATTTGGGAAACTTCTCTTCTTTGAAGAAGTTTATCCCCAGTTTTACAAAAATACCCAGGAGAAAGATCATTCCAATGACAAAGGCAATCGTTTTGTGGGAAGGGCCAATGGATTGTCTCTTTAAATTCTCCCTGGGAGTCTTAAGCATTTTTTCACCGCATGAAACGCAGAAAAGGGTATCCAGTTCATTGAATTGACCGCAACCTGGACATTTCCTTTGATTTCCTTTTTTCGATTTTTGGACTTTCGATAAGGGTTCTCCGCATTCCACGCAAAAGTTTGACTGTTTCGGGTTTTTCAATCCACAATGATTACAATTCATTTAGTTCTCCTCTCTATGATTCTTCACGGGGAAGTCAAGAAGAGAGAAATCTATCCTTCAAGGTTCGATTTTTCCTCGAAGGAAAACAGAACATTTAGATAAAGAATTTTGAAAGGGTAACGATGGCTTTATAAATTGAATGTGGGTGGGTGAAAAATTGATTTGACAACTCCTTGATCAGAGAGGGTGCTTACGCTAATGAGGATAAAAGAGGAAGTAGGTGTTGGCAGATAGACTGCAGCCTCTTGGTGAAAGAATTGAATGTTGGAACTTGAAGGGGGGCAGAGAGGACATTTCGGCATATAGGGATTGCAATGATCCATATCACAGGGTTTTTGAAAAGAGGCAGGAGATTGATTGATTGGTTGCGAAAACCCGACCGCCCCTGTGAAAAGAGGTAATAGTAAAAGAATGGAGATGAATATGTTTAAACCCTTTTTTAACATTTAATGTAACTTAACACATCCTTATTTAGGTTGTCAATAAAAAAAATAAAAAATTTAAAAAAAATACT
>DYHU01000497.1 GCA_020724025.1 Syntrophorhabdus sp.
GACGGTGATTGAGAATAAGGCCAAAGGAAAACCCGTTCCCGAATTTAAGATCGACTCTCCTGTATTAAAGGAGAATCGGGGAGCCTTCGTCTCCCTCCATAAGAAAGGTCAGTTAAGGGGATGCATCGGATACATCGAAGGCCACGGACCTCTTCATAAGACGATCGAAGAGATGGCAGAGGCAGCCGCCTTCCGCGACCCCCGTTTTTCGCCGGTTACAGAGAGGGAACTGTCCGAACTCGATATTGAGATCTCGGTTCTCACCCCGTTAAAGAAGATCGCCGAGATCAACGAGATCGAAGTGGGGAAACACGGGATCTATATCAAGAAGGGATGGTACTCCGGCCTTCTTCTTCCACAGGTCGCCACGGAGTATGGATGGGACCGGAAAACCTTTCTTGAGCATACCTGCCAGAAGGCAGGGCTTCCTTCCAATGCCTGGAAAGAGAAGGAGACAGAGATCTACATCTTCTCGGCGGATATTTTTTAGATGGCTTCAGTAAATAGAGATCTTAGAGAAGTTGATAATCACTGGCTATTCGATTAGATTCTGCTTAAAGAAAATTGAAAGACTGTCCTTTCATCCCAATTTAGCAGCGGACTTCATGGGTGACTGGGGAAAAGTAATGGAAGGTAGGGGATCATCTCCTGCCTTTCTTAAAGTTCGGTTTGGGAGGGTTTGATGACAAACCAACAATGGATCGCATTGGGGATTTTTGTCCTCTCTTATGGATTGATCATCTCAGAGAAGGTGAACCGGACGATCGCATCGATGTTAGGAGCTGTTCTGGCTTTCATCTTCATCCTGACCCCCCAGGATCTCCTCCATTATGAAAACTGGGAAACCCTCCTCTTCATCTTCGGCATGATGACCGTCATCGAAACGATGAACGAATCGGGCTTCTTTCGATGGCTGGGGCTTCACAGTGCCCGGTGGGTGAAGCTCGACCCTCTCAAACTTTTCATCCTCTTCCCGTTTATCGCTGCATTTCTTTCGGCCTTTGTGGATAGCATCACGGTGATGCTCTTCATGTCCACATTAACGATGGAAGTGGCGGCGATCATAGGAATTAATCCTCTCCCCCTCATTTTTGCTGAGATCTGTGCGGCCAATATCGGCGGAGCCTCCACGATGGTGGGAGATCCACCGAATGTCATCCTCGGAACCTATTTTCACCTCTCTTTTATGGACTTCGTAAAGAATACAGGTTTGATTGCCTGGGTGGGTTTTGGTGTCAATACACTCTTCTTTATCTGGTTTTTTAAAAGCGAGATCTTTTCGGCTCGGAAGAGGCTTCGAAAGGACCCGCAATGGCTTGAGCGGCAACTAACCACCTTGGATCCAAAGGGGGCCATTGAGGACCGGCGTCTCTTTGTGGTGGGTCTGATTGCCTTTTTTTATGTTGTGGTCACGCTGGTCACCCACCACATCACCCACCTTTCTGTTGCAACCTGTGCTTTGACCGGAGCATTGATCGCCCTGCTTCTCGGAGGTCATCGGATGGGGATGGTCCTGGGAAAGATCGATTATCCAACCATCACCTTCTTCGCCGGGCTTTTTCTCATTGTGGGCGCCATGGAGCATGTGGGTCTTCTCAAGATGGTTGCGGCAGCCGTCAAGACCGCATCGGGTGGAAATTTTTTCCTCGCCATGGCCATTATCCTCTGGGTGAGCGCCATTGGCTCTTCCATTGTTGATAATGTTCCCTTCGCCGCAACCATGGCACCCATCCTCAAACATATGAGCGAGACCTTCGGCTTTCCACTCCTTCCCCTTGTCTGGTCCACTGCTCTGGGGACGGATATTGGAGGAAACGGTACCCCGATCGGCGCCTCGGCCAACGTGGTGGCCATTGCCGTCTATGAGCGGGGGACCATTAAGAAAGTTGGATGGGGGTATTATTGCCGGGCCTGCTATCCGGCGATGATGCTGGTCGTGGGTGTTTGCAATTTCCTGCTCTACCTTTTCTATAAGTGATTTTGAC
>DYHU01000099.1 GCA_020724025.1 Syntrophorhabdus sp.
TCAGAAAAGAGGACAAACGGGAGCTCTGCAGAGCAAGGGTAAGATGGAAGAGGGTCGATTAAATAGAGTCTGTTCCGTCATGCCGGACCTGAGGAGCCTGCCCCGTACTTGATACGGGGGCATCCAGACGAAATTCGGGAACCATCTCAAAGACTGGATCCCGGTTTCCACCGGGCCCCCTGGATTCCAGCTGGAGTTTACCCCGTACTTGATACGGGGCCGGAATGACAACCTTGAGTTATTTTCTCTTTAGCCATCGTCTTCGCTCTTCCTCCCTTATTTCCCGCCTTAAAAGTTTGCCCACTTTAGATTTAGGCAGCGTGTCCCTAAATTCTATGTAATCGGGGATTTTGTAAGGGGCAAGCTTTTCGCGGCACCACTTAATGAGTTCAGAAGTGCCGACCCCTCGGGTGTTTTCCTTAAGGACCACGATGGCTTTAATCAGCTCTCCTACATCTTGATCCGGTACACCGATCACACAGGCCTCTTTTACTGCGTTAAAGTCTTGTAATACTGCTTCGACCTCCGAACAAGAAACTCGATAGCCCTTATACTTGATAAGGTCTGCGCTTCTATCGACGTAGAAGAGTAAACCATCCTCATCTTTTCGAACATAATCTTTAGTTAAGTTCCATATCCCGCCATCCATTTTCACAAAGTCTTCAGAGGTTTCTTCAGGCTTGTTCCAATAACTCCTTGTTCCATATTCAGAAGTGACCGATAGCTCACCTACTTTATCGGCTGCCATTTCTTCCAATGTATTCGGGTCAACTATCTTAATTTGCTTTGAAGGGATAGGATGCCCAATACTACCCATCACGGGGAATCTGTCTAAAGGACTAAGAGTGACACAGCCCGTTTCTGTGGTACCATAAATCTGATATAATGGAATATGGAATGTTTCGTGCCATCGTTTAAACACATCAGAGGGAAGGACATCACCGCCACACCAGCAATATTTCAGTGAACTTAAATCATAAGATCTCATCCTATCATTCCCCAGGATCATACGGTAGAGTGTAGGTACGCCCACAAACATGGTCACCTTATACATTTGTATAGCTTCCAATATGGCATCCACTTGAGGAACAGGCATTAACACAACGCTGATTCCTTTCCCCAATCCCCAACCCAGAATTGCCTCTTGTCCCATCATAGGAAAAAGAGGAATGACCATGAGGAGGACATCCTTCCCTCCTTCTGAAATATAGTCCTTTGTCAGATCTCTAAAGTCCTTTAGGGAGGAGAGCATTTTGGCGTGAGAACTTGGTACTCCCCTAGGAAATCCTGTTGTTCCACCGGTATAAAGAATGGAGGCAAGGTGTTCCTCAGGCTTTATGGTCACTTTGGATGGTTGGCTTGAATATCTTTTTATTAACTTGCTGAAAAAGTTTACCTCACCGGTCTTTTTGACTACACCTCTTGGGACCCTATCAAATACTCTACCTATCGTTTGTTTCCACCACGGAAGTAAATCGACAAGGTTGGTAACAATGACCCTCTTTAAATTGGTTTTTTCGAATACCTCTTTGACATAACGGAAATTAGTATCTTGGCAAATAATCGTCTCAGCCCCTGAATCATTAATCAAGTATTCAAGCTCAAAAGGGGTGTAAATGGGGGAAACAGGCACTGGGATTGCACCGATCTCCTGAATTCCAAAATAAGCAATCAATAACTGAGGAGAATTGGCAATATAAATCATGACCTTATCATTAATTCCTACACCTAATTCAGATAAAGCAGCGGCAAATCTTCGGACCAGATCTCTTAATTTAGAATAAGAGAACTTTTCCCCCAGGTAAATGATCGCCGGCTTGTGAGGATATTTCTCACAAATACTTTCAATAACCCCAAATATACTTTTATCGTCTCTCGAGGTGACTGTCATAAAACACTCAATTAGTTAAAAATAAGTTTCAAATCCCCCCTTCCCCCCCCTTTGCTAAAGGGGGGGGAAATTGGGGGTATCCATTTTCATTGTTCGCGGGTGACGCTCCGTCATGACCCATTTCTCTAAAATTTTTAAGATTGCTTGTATCAAATTAAGCCCCAAGGTAAGCTGCCTTTACGTGTGGGTTATCCGTGAGTTCTTTGGCTGTTCCAGCCATGACGATTGTCCCTTTTTCCATGACGTAGCCGTAATCTATTATTGGGAAGATAGGTTGAGCATATTGCTCCGTGATTAATATCGTAATTCCAGTTTTCTCATTGATCTCTTTAACCGCTTGAACCAGTCTTGATTGGATCGCTGGACTGAGTCCCATTAGAGGCTCGTCCAGCAGCAATAACTTTGGCTGGGCCATTAATGCTCTGCCAATGGCAAGCATTTGCTGTTCCCCGCCACTCAAGAAACCACCCTCTCTATTTTTTAGATCTTTTAAGGCTGGGAAAAGGCTGAACACATATTCAAGAGTTTTTTTTGCCTCTTGGCGTGTTGCGAGATAGCCTCCTATTTTTAGATTTTCAAGAGCGCTACTTTCAGGAAAAATTCGGCGTCTTTCCGGACATAGAACAATTCTCCTCCGGGTTCTTTCGCTCGCCTTAATATGGATGGTGTCTTCCCCTCTGAATTGGATCTCACCAAGTATCGTTATTCTTTCCCCACCCATCATCATCTCAGTTTTTTTCATATCCAGGATGATGCCTGAAATCGTAAACATCAATGTTGACTTCCCTGCACCGTTAGGTCCAAAAACCCCGGTGATTTCGCCTTCTTGGCATGTGAAGGTGACATTATTGAGCGCTAAAGCATTCTCATAAAAGACCATAAGGTTTTTGATGTCAAGCATTATTCTATGTTACCCCCAGGTAAGCTTGCTTAACAATTTCGCTCTTAATAATCTTGTCCGGGACATCCTCCGCAATCTTCTCTCCGAAATTCATCACCATCACCCGATGAGCCAATTGAAAAAGCTCTCTTACCCTATGTTCTACCATGACAATGGTCATACCATTCATCTGGAGTTTTTCCACGATAGGAATGATTGATAAAATCTCGCTGACACTCAACCCCGAGAAAAGCTCATCCATGATAATGACATGAGGTCTGAGAGCAAGGCATCTTGCTAACTCAAGGCGTTTTAGATAGCCTTCAGGGAAGGTAGAGGCATGTTTATAGGGAACATGGGCATCCCGCTCGAAACCAATTTCCTCTAAAATGTCCAAAGCGACTGTATCCCGATCTCCCAGCTTTCCTCCAATCGTGCGCTTAATCCTTGAGGAATATAACGGGACCACTAAGTTTTTCATGGCGGATAAGGAGTGATAGGGTCTGGGTATCTGGAAGGTACGGACAATCCCAAGGCCAGCAATTTTATAAGGGGGTAATCCGATAATTTTTTCACCTTCCGCAAAAATCATACCCGAGTCTGCTTTGACAAAACCAGTAATAAGGTTGACCAATGTGGTTTTCCCCGATCCATTGGGACCAATAATCCCAAGGATTTCGCCTTTGAATAAGTCAAAACTTAGACGATTTATTGCTTTCAACCCACCAAATGATTTGCTAACACCTTGCACTTGGAGAATAACGTTTTTATTCATATTTCTATCCAACGTTCAAACTGATGATATTTTCTCTGTAAATAGGGCAACAAACCTCCCGTGTTAAGGATCACAAGCCCTGCTAATATAAGACTATAAAAGACTACCCTGAGTGGCCCAAATTCTCGAAGCATTTCTGAAAACAGGGTCAGGATGAAAGCTCCTATGACAGGGCCCACTAAAGTTCCAACCCCGCCGACCACCGTTGCGGCGATGGGAAATATGGAGAAGTCCAAAGCAAATAAGGAGATACCGACCCAGCCATAAAGATGACTCATGTAGGCTCCTGCGAAACAACCTATTGCGGAGCCTAAAAATACGGCTTTCGTTTTGCACCAGGTGATATTGATATTGGAAGCCTTAACCGCCTGGTCATTATCTTTTATTGCACGCAGGACTATACCGAAATCTTCATTCACCAGCCTTTTCAGACCGAAAGTGAGGATAAGGATCATTGGTAAAACTAAATAAAGTTCAACCCATATATTGGGGAAAGAGGCAAGTCCAGGGATACCATCGGTGCCACCAAAAATATTCAAAGCTTGAATCACTCTCGCAAATAGCAGTGGGTACATCAGACTTACAATGGCAAAATAAATGCCCCGCATTGGCAAACAGGGAAGTAAAAATAGCGTACAAATAACTGCTCCACCTATTGTGGCTATAGGAATGGTGATCACCAGAGGAAGCCCAAATGCTGAATTGAGAAGCCCAGAGATATAGCCGCCCACTCCTGTGAAGAAAGCTCCCCCCAAACAGACGATCCCGACGAAATGGGCAAGGAAATCAAAGCTTAAGGCCAAGAAAGCGAAGACACAGGCAATAATGATAATCTTTTGCCAGGCCATCGATGTCACAGCGATAGGAATGATCAGCAGTCCTAAGACAAAAGCAGCCGTTGGGAAGGCCGTATAGGCTATTCCCCGCCATGAAGAAATAGCATAGATGCCTTCCGTTCGTATTTTTATGCCTCGGTCTAATCTCTCCTTGCGCCTAATTTTCTTATCCAATCCTAAACCCTCTCCTCAAGTTCTTTTTGTTTCCCGAGAAGCCCTGAAGGCTTGAATATCAGTGTAAGAATAATGAAAAGCAAAACCACCACCATTTGCCAGTGAGGTCCTATAAAAGCTGTAGCCAGTATTTGAGAAAAGCCTAACAGAAAAGCACCTGCGAGTACACCCATCCAACTGCCGAGTCCTCCGATAATACACACGGCGATTGCATCGATCAGAACCGTGTATCCTGTTTCTACAGTGATGTTTCCCAGGGGAAGGATAACGACAGCAGCGACTCCCGCTAAGGCTGACCCCATGGCTATTGCAATCACTGCTGTTCGGTCCGGTTCTATCCCGGACATCATACTGGCATGCTTATCCTGAGCGATCGCCCTGAGAGATAAGCCTACTTTCGTATGGTGAGTAAACAGCCAGAGGGATAACATCATTGCCAAACCAACGCCTATGATGATGAGTCGCTGCCAATCGATCATGACTCCAGCGATACTTACAGAGCCAGTGACAAAAGGGGGAAGCATATAAGCCTCACTGATAAACCCCCTCCAGCGGAATATCTCCATAATAGCGATGCCAATGGCTAAAGAAGCAATAATCTCCGATGCCGGCATGCCTTTTACCCGGATCAGGAAGAAGCGATATATTGCACCCCCAATGATGGATACAATAATGATAGAAAGGAAGATGGACCCTATATAGTTTATTCCCAGCCGGTTCAGGAAGAGCCAAGTGGCAAATCCTACCAAGATATACAGGGCGCCATGAGCGAAATTAGCCAATCGGCTGACACCGTACACCAATGCAAAACCACTGGCGATTAAGGCCAAAATGACACTGTTTACAAGCCCGAAAATGAAAATATTCATCTCGCCTCACTTCATCCAGGGCGGCATCTCTAAACTTTTAGTAGCTATTTTATCTGGGAAGACAATCGTTCTCTTGCCATCTATCCATTGGGCCCACATGCCTACGGCAGTCTCTTTGGGGTCACCGTTCTCAATAATTTGGTGACTCTTAGGATCAAACTTAACTCTACCGTAAGTTCCCATCATATCAGTTTTTTCTAAGGCCGGGATGATGGAGTCGGTTTCGAGGCTCTTCGCCCGTTCGATGGCATCCTTTAGAATGTAAACCACTGTATAACTGGTAGATGTCCATTCGGACCTAGGTTCCATCCCATACTTTTTCTTATGGCTGGAAACGAAGGCTTCGCTCATGGGAATGGTCTTGGTCGCCACCGAACCTGCCTTTGCATAGAGAACGACTGAATAAGCCACTTTACCATCGGTAGCCTTCCAAGTCCCTTCATCCTGAAGAGCATGGATATAGCCAATAGGTATCGCCGGCACCTTCATATCGTACCATTGCTTCATCAAAATGGAGACCTCAGGCATATCGAACCAAGGTATTAAATACTGTGCCTTTCCGTCCTTGGCCTTGGATAGTCCAACAGAAAAGTCGGTCGTTCCGGTTGGATATATCTCATAGCCGATGATGTTCCACCCTTTCTTTTCAAGTCCTTCTTTCAAGGCGGTACCCGCTGCTCGAGCATGGGCGACATCCTGGACCATAATGAAGGCTTTATCAAATCCTCTTTTAGCCTTGATCGACTCAAAGGTTCCGATTGCCCCTTCTATCATCGGGACGACGCTCCCCGTTGTTCTAAAGCAATATTTGTACTTATCGTAATTATCAGCTATCCGCTTGTGGTAGGCAGGGCTTAAAACCCCTGCGGAGAGTATGGACACGGTCTTATGCTTAGACAATATGTCCATCGCTGCCAAAGCACCCTCCGACCGAATAGGACCCCCTACAATAAAATTTGCCTTCTTCTCTATAATTAATCTCTCTACTGCCAGAAGTGCCTCAGCGACAGGGACACCTGGCTCAAGGTCTCGGGTATCCATGATTTCAATCTTCAAAGGGTGCATCTTCCCCGCCACATTCACTCCACCTTTGGCATTAATTTCTTCCACAGCCAATGTGATTCCCCGTTCTGCGTCCACACCGTCTGGGTATCCTCGGGAAATCGGGACACCGAGTACGATGGGCTGGGCTACTGATATGTTAGTCGATAGAACACAAACAAAGGGTAGAATGGTTAATATGAGGAGTAAATTTATGCCGATATGACCTACCAATGCCTTGTTTTTCATGGCCGCCTCCTTATAAATTTTTTGCTATGCTATGAAAATGCTTTTAAAAAATCAACACTAATTTCCAGCAATGCGGTAAAGGGAATCGGATCACCTCCTTTCTATTGAAATTATTCTCCTTTTCAAGCCTCCTTGATCACCCGCTTGGCTTTTCCCTCAAATCGGGGAAGCTCGCCGATCTTCATGACTTCCACATCCGGAGTGACACCAATTCGAAATTTGAAAATTTCCTTGAAGGCCTTCACCGCCCGATTCATCTCTTCTTTTGAAAGGGAGGGGGAGGAGGGTTCGACGAGAATTCTTAGATGCTTCCCTGATCCCATCTTAGGGGCAATGACTTGATATTCGTTTGAGAATTCTTTCGTCTCGCGAACGAAATTCTCAATGGCAGAGGGAAAGATATTGACTCCCCCAAATTGGAACATATCATCCGCCCGACCGATGATCCCTCCCTCCAAGCGGAGGAATGTCCGTCCACAATCGCACTTCTTGTAATCGAATTTAACGACATCGCCCATCCGCCATCGGATCAAAGGCATGGATTCACAGCAAAGGTTAGTAAGAACCAACTCCCCTTCTTCACCCGGATTCAGATTTTTACCCGTCTTCGGATCGATCACCTCTGCGAGAAACATACTTTCAATCACATGGGTTCCCTTCTGGGCGGTACATTCGAAACCAAAGTTAGAGATTTCTGTGGAGCCAATATCATCAAAATTTTTAGCCCCCCAAGTAGTTTCAATCAATTTTTTAGTAGAAGGAACCTGGGCTCCTGGCTCTCCTGCCGTAATGACGATTCGGACAGTCGTCTTTGAGAGATCCACACCCATCTTCTTAGCCACCTCGCCGAGGAAAAGGATATAAGTAGGCGTGCCACAAACAACGGTCGGTTTCCATTCAAGAATATTTTTAATGCGATCTTCGGAACCCTGCCCCCCACCCGGGATGACGAGAACTCCTCCTTTCTCAAAAGAGGAATGGATTCCCCACCAGGCTAAGTAGAGCCCATAGTTGAAAGGGATAAATATGGTATCAGCCTTGGTGATTCCATAGCCATACATAAAGTACATAAACTGGTCATAGTAGACTTCTAACCAGTCCTTCTTACTCAATAAGGAACGCACAGGTATTCCTGTGGTTCCAGTGGTTTGAAAAACTCTCACCCCTTCTTCCGGGGGGATGCAGTGAAAGTCTCCGAAGGGAGGATATTTTTCTTGACTCTGCCTCAACTCTTCCTTGACGGTGAAAGGAATTCTACTGACCTCTTCTAACGTCTTAATGTGTTCAGGTTTTATTCCAGCATCATCAAACTTTTTTCTATAGAAGGGAGCCCGCTCGTAGACATAGGCCATCTGCTTTCTGAAAAGATCAATCTGATACTCCAATAATCTCTCCCTTGGCATTGTCTCCAATTCCGGTTTCCACATAATGATCTTTTCCATATTTTCCCTTTATTTATTCCTTTTTTCTTTCAAACCCATCAGTATCTTCTCAGGAAGGATCGGAAACGTTTTTACTCTCACCCCCGTAGCATCATACACGGCATTGGCAATGGCAGCCACCATTCCCGAGACATATCCTTCTCCCACCTCCTTTGTTCGATAAGGAATATCTTTTTCATACCTCTCCGTGATGACGTCGATGTAATGAGATTCCACCATATCTTTGGCGCAGGGGATTTTATAATCGAGGAAAGAGGTCGTAAGGGTCTTCCCTTTCTTCATCAAGACCTCCTCCCAGAGGGCATGGCCTTGAGCCATAGAGACCTGGCCATCAATCTGGCCTTCAACCAGTAAGGGGTTAATAGGAAAACCGCAGTCATGAGATGTGGTCGCTTTCACAAGTTTTACCTGGCCGGTTTCGATATCGACTTCCACCTCGGCGACTTGGGCATCGAAGGCATAATTGTCACTCCATCTGCCTTTGGCGGTGGCAAGACTCGGATGAGCTGGTATGTCCTTCATTGTTCGGTAATGTCCCTGACCGATAATGGGATTTCCCCGGCGCTTTGCAATACTTGCCGCCACTGTCTGAGCGAAAGAGATCGATCGTCCAGGGATGCCTTTGACAGAGATCTCTCGGTTCTTTGCAATTAAGTCCTTGGAATTGGTTTCGAGTTCCTGTGCAGCCACTTCAAAAAGTTGACGCCTTGCATCGGAGGCAGCCATCTTAACAGCATTCCCAGAGACATAAGCTCCTCCACTGATCCAGGCACCGATATCCACAGGAGTTGTCTCGGTATCTGCTGCCACAACCCGAATATCATCCATCGACACCCCAAGCTCCTCAGCGACAATTTGGCATAGAATGGTCTCAGCCCCCTGGCCGATATCCAAGGCTCCTGTGAGGAGCGATACAGTGCCATCGTCATTCAATTTGACAATCGCCGCGGATGTATTGGGGTAGATGAGGGAACCACTGAAGTAAGAAGAAACCCCCATTCCAATCCCCCTCCTTATCCTCTGTTCCTCCTCTGATTTCCTCTTCCCATATCTTTCTTTAAATCGGGTGGCCTCAGCAGCCCTTTCAATACATTCGACTAAACCGCAGTTCCTGACCGAATCTTCATTGGGAAGAAAGTCCCCTTTCTGTCGAGCATTTTTCAAACGGATCTCTACAGGATCGATCCCTAACTCTTCAGCAATCGTGTCCATCTGTGATTCAACGGCGAATCGAAGATTAGGGGCACCATGTCCCCGTTGCGGAGCCCTGACAGGATTATTTGTGTAGACAGAGAAACCTTCATATTTCAGATTTGGAATTCGGTAGCAAAGCATGACAAAACCCCAGCAGAGAAAGATGACCACGACCCCGCTTCCCCGGTAGGCGCCACTGTTATTGATTACCCTGACTTGTTGGGCAACCAAAGTTCCGTCCTTTTTGACGCCTGTCTTCAACTCTACTAAGATGGGTTGACCGTGCCTCGAAGCCTCGAACACCTCCTCCCTTGTGCAAACAATCTTCACCGGCCTCCGAGCCTTGATGGATAAAAGGGAAGCACAGAATTCATGAGAGAAGAGGTCGATCTTCCCTCCGTATGCTCCTCCTACATAGGCCTTAAAAACACGAACGTTGTTGAAAGGAAGCCCTAATGTGGTGGCTAATTTGGCTCTTTTAATGAAAGGGCCTTGACTTGAAGTCCAGACATTTAGTTTTCCGGAGAGATCGAAACTGGCCAGTGTGGCCTGGGGTTCCATGTAACAGTGTGTTCTTAGCTGCCCCTCGAATCGATCCTCACGGATGAGGTAGGATTCAGCAAACCCCTTTTCAACATTACCCCATCCGGACTCGGTCTTTCCACCAATATTTCCGTAAGGTTCTCTTACCCTTGGATGGCTGGGATGGATCTCGGGAGCATCGGGTTTCATGGCCTCCTCAGGGTCGAAGACTGCAGGAAGCTCCTCATAATCGACTTTGATAAGACTCAACGCTTCCTCGGCAATATATTCGTCAAGGGCTGCAACAGCGGCGACTTCTTCACCAATATAGCGGACCCGCTCCATGGCTAAAGGATATTGATCAGGGGGATAACGAGGGGTCTCCACAAATCCATGCTTTATCCCTAAAGTATCCTTTCCTGTAACGACTGCCTTCACCCCCGGGAGTCTCTCCGCTCGAGAAGTATCAATATTAAGAATCCTCGCATGAGGGTAGGGACTTCTCAGAATTTTACCCCATAACATCCCTGGAAGAACCATATCTACAGTATAAAGCGCTCTCCCTGTGACCTTCTCCATACCATCCTTTCTGGGGACGCTTTTGCCAACGAAAGACAACTCTTCCATATCACTCCTCTCTTGTTGAGGCTGCCATGACGGCTTCGAGAATTTTATTGTAGCCTGTGCATCGACAAAGGTTACCCTCCAATCCTTTTAATATCTCATCTCTTGAGGGTTTTGGATTTTCATCGAGAATAGATTTTGCATTGAGGATCATCCCTGACGTACAATAGCCGCACTGAATGGCTCCGTACTGAATGAAAGCCTTCTGTAAAGGATGGAGTTCACCACCCTTAGATAGACCTTCGATGGTAGTAATCTCTTTTCCCTGGCCTTCGATTGCCAATGTCAAGCAGGAAAGAATGGGTTTTCCGTCAAACAAAACGGTACAGGCACCGCATTCTCCTGTTCCGCAAGCCTCTTTTGCTCCCGTGAGACCTAAATCTTCCCTCAACACTTCCAAGAGTGTCCTTTGAGGCTCTACGGCCAGCTCAAAGGATTCACCATTCACTCTCAACTCGATCAATTGCTTTTTCATCCGATTTTCTCCATCGCTTGAAGGATTGCCCGTTCCACCAATACCCTACTCATCTCCCGTCGATACCAAGGTCTGGAACGAGGCTGGATTTCATCCGAGGCCACCTGAGCCGCTTCCCTGATAATCTTCTCTTCCAGTCTTTTTCTAATTAATATTCTTTCCGCAGCCTTCGCCCTAATGGGGGTTGGTGCAACAGAAGAAAGGCTAATTCTCGCCTCCTGACAGATTGAATCTTTCGGATCCATTGTAAGAAAGACAGCCGCTCCTACCAGGGTTTCTCCAACAGAAGAAGCTTTATGAAGGTATTGGTAAGAGCCGGCAGAACAGGGGGCAGATTTAGGGATCTGAACCTCAACCACGATTTCTTGGGGATCGAGAACAGTTTGGAAAGGCCCAACAAAAAATTCTTGAAGAGGAACGATCCTTTCTCCGTAAAGGTGAGCCAACTTCAACTTTGTTTCCAAGACTAATAGTGGAGCCGATGCGTCCGAGGAAGGGGAGGCATTACAAAGATTACCTACCAAGGTTCCCATGTTTCTCACCTGACGGGTTCCGATCTTAAAACATGTTTCAGCGAGAAAATCGAACTTTTCTCTAACAACCGGATGATTAACAATGACATCATGCGTGACGAGTGGGCCGATTTTCAGGCCTTCCCTATCGTCCCGTTCGATCCCGTCAAATTTCTGGATCCCTTTCAGGCTGATGACAACCTTGGGAAGAATCTCTTTTTTCTTCATTTTAACGAAGAGGTCGGTTCCGCCAGCTAATACCTTCGCCTCCCCTTTATACTTGACCAGTAGAGAAAAAACCTCCTCGATCGATGATGGGCGGAAGTATTCAAATCTTGGAATACGCATCTATTCCTCCATGTTTAATTCTCAGGATAAGA
>DYHU01000498.1 GCA_020724025.1 Syntrophorhabdus sp.
CAATGAGCAAATAATAACACTAAATCCGTTTTGGAAATTGAGATTTGGTGCTTATGATACCTTGCTCAAATTAACCCACAACCCATTAAAAATCAAGCATAAATTGAAAACAATGCGATTTTTTCTTATAATTGCAGTGGAGAATAATCCTTATGATCCCCATCCGAGATGCGATTCGATCAAGGACCTTTCCGGTGGTCAATGTCCTGTTCATTGTCGCCAATGGCCTTGCCTTCCTCTGGCAACTCTCCCTTGGTCCGGATTTGAAAGAAGCCTTTTTTCTTTACGGAATTGTTCCCATACGATACTCTGACCCCGAAGTCTCTATTCAATTTACCACCTTCCAGCAATGGCTCCCCTTCCTGACCTCGATGTTTCTCCATGGAGGATTTCTTCACATTCTCGGCAATATGTGGTTCCTCTATATCTTCGGGGATAACATCGAGGACCGGCTCGGTCATATTCGTTACTTAATCTTCTATCTGCTCTGTGGAATTGCAGCGGGGTTTATCCATCTTTACACCAACTGGGACTCCAGAATCCCTACCATTGGAGCAAGCGGAGCCATTTCAGGGATTATGGGAGCTTATCTCCTTCTTTATCCCCGTTCCCGGATCCTGACACTGATCCCGATCTTCTTCTTTTTCCAATTTGTTGAGATCCCGGCTTTCATCTTTCTCGGATACTGGCTTCTCATTCAATTATTTTCTGCAGGCCTTACTCCCAGGAATGTCGGAGGAATTGCATTCTGGGCCCATATCGGCGGGTTTGTTGTCGGCCTCGTTTCCATTAAAATATTTGACCTGATTCCCAGGATGGGCATGGGTCAGGGACTCCGCCATTATACCGATCGGAAAACCACGCCCCGCCTTCAGACCATCTCCCCTCAATCCCTTTCGGAAGAATTCGATCTCTTTGGGGAAATCATGGTCACGCCGAAGGAGGCCCGTCAGGGAGCCCGGAAACTGATCGCCATCTCTCAGGGAGTGAAGAAAAGAAATATGATTGTCACGATTCCTCCCGGGGTCCGTCAAGGCACACACCTTCGTCTGAAGGGTTTGGGCCGGGCGGACCGAGGAGGCAATCGGGGAGACTTATTCCTCGAAGTCCGGATCTTGGATTAGGGGATTTCCCTCTCTCTCTTAATCATTTTATATTCTCCACAAAACCTATTGAAATCATTTGCTGAAACGGTTAGTTTCAATGAGTTTTATCGCCAGAGGCAGAAGTCATCCTAAGGAGAATTTAAATGGGAAATAGAAATCCGGAGCGAAGCGGCCTCACCCCTTTTTTTGATCCCCGGAGCATTGCTGTGATTGGATCATTGAAAGAAGGCTTCTTTGGCGGTTATGTGGTGATCAAGTCTCTACTCAATGCCGGTTTTAAGGGAGAGATCTATCCTGTCAATCCATCTTACAAGGAGATTTGGGGATTAACGGTCTACCCCTCGATTAAAGTTGCCCTGCGAAAAATAGATCTGGTTCTCATCATCACGGGTGCCAGGTCTGTGTCCGGAATCCTGAGGGAGTGTGTGGAGAAAGGGGTGAGGGCCGCCATTGTCGTCTCGGATGGTTTTGCGGAAAGGGATGAGGAAGGACGCAGGCTACAAGAGGAGATCGTGGAGATTGCCAGGCAGGGAAACCTCCGGATCATCGGGCCCAATACCGCAGGCATTGCCAATCCAACAAAAGGCCTCATTCCCAACCCTTACGAAATGGGGTATGAAAAGGTAAAAGAAGGGACAATCGCCATCTGCGCGCAGACAGGGATGATCAATCCCCAGGCCTTTCCCTACGGTGATCTTCATTACGGGGTGAGCAAGATATGTGATTTCGGGAATAAGGCCGATGTGGACGAATGCGATATGATGGAATATCTCGAAAGTGATCCTGTCACAAAAGCGATCACCCTGTATCTCGAAAGTATTAAAGACGGCCAAAGATTCCTGAAGGTTTCAAAAAGGGTGACCTCCAAGAAAC
>DYHU01000499.1 GCA_020724025.1 Syntrophorhabdus sp.
CGGAACGGTGAAAGGAGATCTTCACGACATCGGAAAGAATTTGGTGATCATGATGCTCGAGGGAGGTGGGTTTGAGGTGGTGGATATTGGGATTGATGTTTCGACTGATAAATTTATAGAGGCCATCCGTCAACACCAACCTAAGGTAGTTGGAATGTCGGCTCTGCTCACGACCACGATGAGGGAAATGAAAAACACGATTCAGGCCATTGAGGGGGCCGGGTTGAAGAAGCAGGTGAAAACGATCGTTGGAGGAGCACCGGTGACAGAAAAGTTTGCCAACGAGATTGGGGCTGATGGATATGCTCCAGATGCGGCCTCCGCCGTAGATAAGGTAAAATTTTTGCTTTATGGTTAATTCACTGAACAATACATTTTACAAGGAGGACAAAAAATGAAAAAGACGAGGCGTGACTTTTTAAAGGGTGTAGGGGCGACTGCCATTGGGGCAGGAGCTATGATGGCCGGTGCTGAACCTGTCCGGGCTCAGGCCAAAGTATTCAAATGGAGGATGGCCACATCATGGCCAACAGGGATTCCACTCTTCACCGACATGGCAAAAGTTCTTCCTGAGGCAATCAAGAAGATGAGTGGAGGCCGTTTTATCATCGATATCTTTCCGGCAGGTGCTATCGCTCCGGCCCTGGAGGTGGTGGATGCAACAAGAAGAGGAGTCTGCCAAATGGCCCATACCTGGCCAGGATATGATATTGGCATTTCTCCTGTAACGGCGCTCTTGGGAGGGTATGCAGGAAGCCCCAACTCTGAAGTCATGATCCACTGGATGTATCAGAGCGATGGATACAAACTCTGGCAGGAGTTTCGGAAAGAAAAATTTGATGTCGTCGCACTCCCCGGAGGGCTGCGTCCGACGGAGATGTTTGCTCATTCTCACAAGCCTATCCGGACGCTTGCAGACTTGAAAGGGATCAAGTTCAGAACAGTCGGTGCATGGGCAGACATTCTCCCTAAACTTGGAGCATCCGTCGTCACTCTTCCCGGAGGAGAAGTTTTGCCTGCTTTGGAGAGAAAAGTCATTGACGCAACGGAGTGGGCGACACCAGGGGAAAATCTCCCGATGGGTTTTCATGAGATTGCCAAGTATGTCATCATCCCGGGGATCCATCAGCCCTGTGCTCCCTTTGAATACGTTATCAATCCCAAAGCATGGGAAGAGTTGCCGGAAGATCTGAAGGCGATGGTTGAGGAGGCGGCTAAGATCACAACCCTTGAATCCTGGACGAAGATCGGGGCGCTCGACATGGGAGCAATGGAGACTTTCAAAAAGCGCGGCAATATTATTATCGAACTCGCCCCAGAAGTCCAAGCAGCGGCCTATAAATTGGGGCAAGAATGGGCGGACCAGCATGCGGCCAAGGATCCATGGTTTAAGAGGTTCTTAGAATCCCAGAGAAAATTTGCAGAGAGATGGAAGACGGTCGAGAGAAATAGAATATTAACCTATTCTTAATGGAACAGGGTCAGGTGTTTTAACCCGATAAGGTAAGACGCCTAGCCCATATTTTTTAAAAATATATTGGTAAGAGTAGATAGAATGCTTTCATCTATTCAAAAAACCATTCATTCTGCCAGCGACTGGTCGGGAAAACTTGTGGCCTGGCTTGTGATTCCTAATGTTCTCGCCTTGGTTTATGAGGTCATCGCAAGGTATATCCTTAAGAGTCCCACCATATGGTCCTATGAGGTAACCTATTTTCTATACGGGACGCATTTTTTGCTCGGAGCGGCATATACCCTCTCCATTAGAGCCCATATCCGAATTGATGTGATCTATGCCCATCTTCCTCCCCGTGTCAGGGCAATCATCGACATGCTGGGCTACCTGATCCTCTTCTTTCCCGTCATGATTGTGCTCATTTATGCAGGGTCGGAATTCACGATTCAATCCTTTGAGATAGGGGAAAAATCCGGACTCAGTCCCTGGAGGCCTTATCTCTATCCGTACAAAGCAA
>DYHU01000500.1 GCA_020724025.1 Syntrophorhabdus sp.
ATTATGGACCCTTTAGCAAAAACTCTGAAGTTGTTCTTCCTGTTCTTTCAGGAGCTGGTGTGCCTCTTCGATAGAGATGGGGTTGAAGCGGACTCGATCTCCTGGTTTCAGTTGTGCCACCTTGGTTAAATCTGTTGAGATGACCGTGGCAATCTTCGTATAGCCTCCGGTGACTAATTCATTTAAGATGACGATGGGTTTTCCATCACCGGGCACTTGAATCGCGCCAGGTACAAATCCTTCTGATATGATCGATTCCTCCACATCGGTTCTTCTCTCGATCTTTGGGCCATCCAGCCGAACTCCCATTCGGTCACAACGGGGAGTGACCTGATAGGTCGAAGAGCAGAAGATCCGGAAACCTTCTTCTGTGAAATGGTGATCCTGAGGTCCGGGGATCACCCTGAGATTTGCTTCCTTTTCAAAGAAGGGGACACAGTCTTCCAGAAATCGAAGTCCTATTCGGTTGAGCGGGGATGGTGAATCGGGTCTGTAGAGAATGTCTCCCTTTCTCAGGGGCCTTCCTTCCAGGCCGCCGAACTTTCCGGAGAGATAGGTCGATCTACTTCCCATCACTTCCGGGACGATGAATCCCCCACTCACAGAGAGATAGGCGCGGCATCCTGAGCGGACTTTTTTAAAGGAAACGACATCGCCCTCGATGAGAAGATGGGCTCTCCACATCTCCAGGGGTTCGCCATTGAGTGATGAAGAGAAGTCTCCGCCGGTGATGGCGATGACGGACTCATTGAGGGTTTTTAATCTTAACCCCATGAGGGTGGTTTCAAGGCAGGCTTCATTTCCCTGATTGTTAACGAGCAGGTTGGCCACCCTGAAGGAGAAAGGGTCTAGGGCTCCGGAGTGAGGGACTCCGAACCGGCTGAAACCAAAACGACCAGAATCCTGAATGGTCGTCAGGATCCCAGGCTCTAAGACTTCAAAGGCTTCTACCTGCGTCATCTCAGATCCTTTTCGGGCAACCATAGAATAGTTTAAAAGCGCAGGATGCTAACCTTGATACATTCGTAAAAAGTCGTC
Organism: Syntrophorhabdus sp.; assembly: GCA_020724025.1. The sequence continues at coordinate 1,039 of DYHU01000500.1, forward strand.
ACACCGGTGAAAACCGGTGTCCAGAGAATTTATAACTATTTGAAAGAACTGGATTCCGGCTGGAGTTTATCCCGTACTTTGTTACGGGGCCGGAATGACGAAAAAACGCGAATTACGACTTCTTACGAGACCATCAACCTTTACAGTGATATTATTTTTAGCCGCTATGCGCTATGCCCTATGCGCTCTGCGAATTCCAGTTATGGAATTCTTCTTCTCCGATTTGATAAAACTGCACCAGGTCTCCCATCTGGAGAAGGGCCGGGGGATCTTTTTCGGGGTCGAATAATTCGATCGGAGTCCGGCCGATGATCTGCCAGCCACCGGGGCTCTCCATCGAATAGATTCCGGTCTGTTTCTGGGCAATGGCCACAGAGCCCTTGGGAACAGAAAGCCTGGGTGTTTTTAGCCGCGGCATAACTAAGGCTTCGGGAAGTTCTCCCATGTAGGGATATCCCGGCATGAAGCCGATCATATAGATGAAGTAAGGTTTGCTGGTGTGGAGACGGATCACTTCCTCCAGAGAGATTTGATGATACTCAGCCACGAATTTCAAATCCGGTCCATAGACGCCTCCATAGACAGCAGGGATTCGTGTCAATTTCGGCTCCGGAAACGGAGTCTCCTGAAGACCCTCTTCTATATTATGCACTCTTTTCTTTAATTCATTGAGAGGAAGGTTTAAAGGATTGTAGATAATGAGCAGAGAGCAATAGGTGGGAACGGTCTCGATGATGCCTTCAATGGCCCCTGCCTGAATGGCAAGGGCCATCCTTCTGACTCTCTCATTGACCTCATGGCTGATCTCATCCCCGAATTCAAGGAGAAGTCCTCGATCGCCCATCAACCAATAGAGAGTTTTTTCGTAGAGACCCATAAACAATGAGACCCCGAATCCGAATATTAATCAGACCATAATATCCCATG
>DYHU01000501.1 GCA_020724025.1 Syntrophorhabdus sp.
AACTTTAAGTCAGGCCATGCCTCCGGAAAGTCGATCACCTTCTTTCTCAGCGTCATATAGGGAATGCCATGGATGGTTCCATAATAGTCGCAGAGTTCTGTTCTTTCGAGGAAGGTAGCCGCCGGCAGGACCATATGGGCAAGTTTGGCTGTTTCGGTCATAAAGATATCCATCACCACCAGAAAATCGATCTGTTTTAGAGCCGCTTCGACCTTCCTCGAATTGGGCCAGGTGAGAAGAGGGTTGGAGGCGGAGACGATCATCCCTTTGATGGGGTAGGGGTGGTTCTGAAGGAGCACATCAGGCAGGACCATGGCCTGCCCTTCACCGAAAAGCCTTCCCCAGACTTCGTAGAAGAGTGGGAATTGATCAATTCCTATGGGATGTTCCGAAAGTTTTTCAGGGAATCGGATGGGATTGAGATGGACCCGCGAGGTGGTGATGAATCCTCCGGGATTATCAATATTGGCGGTAATTGCCTGGAGGATGGCGATGGCCCTCGAATTCTGTAATCCATTCGTATGCTGGTCCAGGGCATTGATCCCCTGGACGATGCAGGCCGGCTTGATCGATCCGAACATCCTTGCCGCCTTTCGAATATCCTCCGCAGGGATGGAGGTGATCTGTTCGACTTTCTCCGGTGAGTAGTCCCGAACATGCTCTTTCAGTTGATCAAAACCTTTCGTCCAATGTGTAACGAACTCTTCGTCATAAAGTCCCTCTGAGATGAGGACATGAAGAAAAGCAAGGGAGAGTGCGCCATCGCTTCCCGGTCTGGAACTGAGATGGAGGTCTGCCTTTTTTGCAAAGGCCGTCGCCCTCGGGTCGATGACGATCAGTTTCGCTCCCTTCTTTTGTGCCGAAAGGATTCGGTTCACCAGCGGAGGATTGGAGGCATGGGGATTATGTCCCCAGAGGATGATACATTTTGAATTTTTCACATCTGCCACCGGAAATTTTCCGAGGGTGAGAATGTAGGCGATGATTCTTGGCCGGTAACAGATCGATTCAACGGAGAAACAGTTGGGCGTTCCATAGACATCGCAGAACCGGCGAAGAAGGCTCACGGTTGAGTTTCCGCCAAGGAGAATGGGCATTCCAATAGCAACAGCCAGTGATTTCGGACCGAAGGTGTCACGGATGTGTTTAAGTTTCTCTACGATTCGATCCAATGCTTCATCCCATGAGATAGGGACGAAGTTTCCATCCTTCCTTAGCAGAGGCGTCCGGAGGCGGTCTTTAGAATAGACAAACTGGGGAACAGCCATCCCCTTCGGGCAGAGCACTCCCTTGTTGAGAGGATGGTCGATGGTTCCCTTTACCTTGACAATCTTTCCCTCTTTCAGGTAGACATCCATGCCGCAGCCCCAGGGGCAGAGTTCGCAAGCAGTCTGAATAATCTCCATTGATTCTCCTAATGTTAAGTAGCGTTGGCATTTATTGCCGACGACTCATTTTCATCCGAGCTAAATAATCAATCACCAAATTCCCTGCCTGCGGCAGGCAGGCAAGCTCCCAATAATACCCAATCCTCAATAACCAATTAACAAATACCAAACCATAAACATAAAATATCTCCCTCTCCCTTGGTGGGAGAGGGTGGGGGTGAGGGGGAAATTTGATGTCCACCCCTCTCCGAGCCAGAGGCTCTCTGAGCCGGCGGCCACCTCAATCCTCCCCCGTCAAGAGGGAGGATGATACGAGGTAATTTTCATGGTTCGCGGGTGATAAAACGATCATGTAAAATTTATTTGATTATTGGTGCTTGGAATTTGGTTATTCATTTTTTTTGAAGCGCTTCCAGCACCTTATCTGGCGTAACCGGAAGGCTCTTGAATCTCACACCAATCGCATCATAGATGGCGTTGATGATGGCAGGGGCAGGGGCCAATTGTGTCCCTTCGCCTGACTCTTTTGCGCCGAACGGACCTTCGGGATCGTCTGTTTCAACCTCAACCGAAGTGA
>DYHU01000100.1 GCA_020724025.1 Syntrophorhabdus sp.
ATGAAACGCATTGTCACCAAAGAGGATTACATCCAGAGTCTTAAAGACCTTCATCATTTGGTCTATTACAATGGGAAACGTGTGGAGGATGTCACTGAACATCCTGCCCTCCGTCCGCACATTGAATCCGCTGCTCTCACCTACGAGCTCGCACTTCGACCTGAACATGAGGACCTGATGACGGCCACTTCCCATTTAACAGGTAGGAAGATCAACCGATTCACCCACATTCATCAGAGCGTGGATGACCTGATCAAAAAGGTTCAGATGCTTCGTCTCATTGCCCACGAAACAGGCTCCTGCTTTCAACGATGCGTGGGATTTGATGCCTTAAATGCCACCTACATGACGGCTTATGATATTGATCAAAAATATAAGACCGATTACTTCGAACGATTTAAGAAGTACCTGATCCACGTCCAGGAAAGCAATGTCATGTTAGTGGGCGGAATGACCGATCCCAAAGGAGACAGGTCGCTTCCTCCGGGCAAGCAATCAGATCCTGACCTCTTCACCCATGTCGTAGAGCGGCGATCGGATGGCATCGTCATCCGAGGAGCCAAGGCCCACATGACCGGTGGCATTAATTCCCACGAAATTCTGATCATGCCCACTCAGGCGATGAAGGAGGAGGACCGGGATTATGCCCTGGCCTGCGCATTTCCTCTTAATGCGCCAGGGGTCATTCTCATCTTCGGCCGCCAGACCAATGAAGAGAGGAAGTTTGAGCAGGGGATCGATGCCGGCAATCCTTTCGGGGCTGTGGGAGGAGAGGCGCTCATCATCTTTGAAAATGTCTTTGTCCCCTGGGAACGGGTTTTCCTCTGCGGTGAATACGACATGGCAGGTCTGCTTGTGGAGCGGTTTGCAACCTTGCATCGACAGAACTACGGGGGTTGTAAAGGAGGGGTTTCGGATGTCCTCGTGGGGGCTACGGCTTTGGCTGCTGAATATCAGGGGACTGCCGGCGCTTCTCATGTCAAAGAAAAACTGGCAGAGATGATTCACCTGGCTGAGACGATCTATGCAGGATCAGTAGCCTGTTCTGCCATGGGATATAAAACTCCATCAGGAGCTTATTACCCGGATCCACTTCTCGCGAATACAACCAAACATAATGTCACACGCCATATTTATGAAATCTCTCGCCTGGCCCATGATATCGCTGGAGGAATCATTGCCACCATGCCTTTTCAGGGCGATCTGGAGAGCAGCGAGGTGGGACGCTATGTGAAGAAATATCTGGCGGGCGCCAAAGGAATTCCCGTTGAAGACCGTATGAAGATTCTCAGGTTGATTGAGAATATGAGCGGAGGAACAGCACTGATCGAGTCCATGCATGGCGCAGGCTCCCCACAGACTCAGAAGGTTATGTATGGCCGGCTGGGAAATTTAGAGCAGAAAAAACGCTGGGCCAAACGCATTGTGGGAATTGAATGATTGAAATGGATAGCAGTAGGGTGGATCAAGCGAAGCCCTGCACCGCATGGTGTTCAGGGCGAAGCGGATCCACCTTACAAGGTCTGGTTTGTCAACCAAGTGAGAAGGTTGAATTTCTAAATTTATTTTGATTTCTCTTCTACTTCTCTCCAGAAATCCTCGTGCTGAATACCACCCCCGTCTCGAATCTGTTGTCTTGCCAAACTTAACATCTTCTGAAACTTAGGCGAGTAAGCTAACGTCAACCGCTCTATCTCATCTTCATCGTCAACGGAGAGCAATACTGCTGTCGGCTTCCCGTTTCGGGTAACAACCACCGGACCCCGTTTGCTTTCCCTTAGAAATGCACTAAACCGTGCTTTCACATCGGCCACAGAAGCAATTTTCATAGTTTCACCTCCTCCCCGCCAATAAACAAGCGATTCCCTTCTTTCACACCGATCGCCAATATGTACACTTCATGAGATTCTATATTTATATTATAGAAGACTCCTTGTAAAGCTTGCATGAAGATTCTCCGGTTTATTGAGAACCTGAGCGGGGAAACAAAGCTCTGATCGAGTCCATGCATGGCGCAGGATCGCCTCATACCCAAAAGGTGATGTATGGATGACTGGGCAACCTCGATCAGAAAAAACGCTGGGCCAAACGCATTGTAGGGATTGAACAAACCTAATTTATAATAACGACGATGCGGATGGGGTTTCCGATTTTTTTGTGAAGATGATCCAATACTTTATTCACGTCTTCCAGTGGAAATCTTTCCGTGATGGAATCTGAAAGGTCCAATTTACCGCTGGCAACAAGGGCAACGACGTTTTGAATTTCCAATGTCGTGGAACCGTAAGAACCGAGGAATGATAATTCAGTACGAACAAACGTAGTCGGTGGAGGAAGTGAAATCATTTCAGGTCCGAGTCCTACGACCACTATCCTCCCCCCTACCCTCACACACCTGACAGCCTGATCGATCGTCTCTTTAAGGCCGACAAACTCCACCGCCAGGTCTACCCCCCTTCCTCCGGTTATCTCTTTGATCTTCTCAATCGGATTCTCTTTTCGAGGATTGATCACTTCGTCAGCGCCGGCTTTCCGGGCCCTTTCCAGCGCCGAATCGATGGCATCCACACCAATAACCAGCGAAGCGCCGCAAACCTTTGCGATTTGAACTCCGTGGATGCCCAGGCCGCCACAACCAAAAACAGCAACCCTTTCTCCTGCTTTGAGGGCTCCTCTATTGGCAATGGCATGAAAAGGTGTGGCCACGGCATCGACAATGATCCCTCCTTGATCAAATGGGATATTCTCGGGTAGTTTCACAAGGTTTTGAACAGGGACCCGCAGGAATTCCGAAAGCCCTCCCTCAACGTGGATTCCAATAACACGCCGGGTCAAACAGATCTGTGAGTTTCCGGAAAGACAATTGACACATTTACCGCAGGTGATAAAAGGATTAATGGTCACTCTATCTCCAATCTTCCAGTCTTTGACCTCAGACCCTATTCCAAAGATCACTCCGGATGGTTCATGGCCCAGTGTCATGGGCGTGTAACTCGTCGGGGTCACTCCCTCGTAAACAATATGAATATCCGAACCGCAGATGCCGCAGGCCTTGATTTCCACTAAAACATTCCCCGGGCCTAATTTGGGAACAGGGATCTTATCTATTCTTAGGGGTTTACCCACCTCATAAAATCTTGCCGCCTTCATCTTTTCTGTCATCGTCTTATCTCCCTTTCTCCCTGAGCGTAGGGCAAGATTATCATAAATCGACTCCCGGGTCGAGATTGAAGAATTAAAATCTATTGACATAACTGGAACGGTTTGATAAGTATGCCTTACTTCAATGAAAATATTTCAAACAAGAAGGAGGTGAAGAAGAAGATTTTTTAAAATACGTTTTGAAAAACGTTTCATTTAAAAGGAAGGAGGGAGAGATGATGTCAGACCACATTTCGAGAAGAAGATTTTTAAAATATATGGGGGCCACCGCTTTATCGGCGGGTTCTCTCAGTTTGGCAGGAAAGGCCCTGGGGCAATCCAAAAGGCCCATTCCCACAACTCCTATCAAAATTGCAGCGGTGAGTTTTTTGACCGGTGCGGCTGCAGCCCCTTTCGGTATCCCTGGTGATAATACTTATAAGATGTTGGCCGATGTGGTTAATAAGGAAGGCGGAATATTGGGCCGGAAGATAGACTTGGAGAGCAAAGATGAAGCAGGCGGTGTGGATGCCCAGGTCAAACTTTGTCGGAAATTGATTCTCGAAGACAAAGTAGATGTTGTATTGGGCTACATCTCATCGGCATCCTGTTTGGCTGTCCTTCCACTCTCCGATGAATTGGGCGGTTTGATTGTAGCCTACGACTGCGGAACCCATGAGTTGATGGAGGGAGCCAAATCTCCTTATGAAGTCCCAAAATTTAAACTTGGTTTCAGGAGCAAAGCCCACCTTGGCATCGATAATATTGCATTGGCTCTGTATATCAAAAAAAATTATCCCAAAATTAATAAAATAGCAGGCATCAACCAGGATTACGCCTGGGGAAGAGATAGCTGGCTCATCTTTGAAACAGCCATGAAGAAGCTGATGCCACAGGTGCAGGTGGTAAAAACCTTATGGCCTCCTCTTGGCAACACGGATTTTACTGCCCATATCAGCGCTTTGATGGGATCGGAACCGGATATCGTCCATTCTTCTCTCTGGGGAGGAGACGCGGTCACCTTCTCGAAGCAGGCATTAGGAATGGGTTATTTTAAGAAGATTAGAATGGCTTATTCCCGCGGTGAGCCCTATCCGCAAGAAGTGGGAAAGGATTATCCCGAAGGGCAGATTATCTGCTGCGCTGGAACTCACTACTTTCTATTTACGCCAAAAGACAAAGCTTCTGCAGACCTGCAGAAATGGTTTGTAGGAGAATATCAGAAGAGATACGGAAAATACCCCACCTATCCCTGTTACCATGCCTTTCAAGCATTTTACGCCTATAAGCATGGCGTAGAAAAGGCTGCCAAGGCAGTGGGGGGGTGGCCAACCGTTGAAGAAATTTCAAAGGCTTTGACAGGCATAACCTTCCCAACTCCATCGGGGATGTTGACGATCCGAGAGGATCACAACGGCATTGAAGACTGTTTGGTCGGGATTACAAAACTGACACCCAAGTATCCCTTCCCGATTCTTGACAAAATGGAGGTCTTCCCAGCCGCTCAGGTCAACGCCCCGGTCGGAACAAAAACAGTAGACTGGATCAATAGCTGGAAGTAGCAGCCACCCCTCACCCCATCCCTCTCCCCTGAGGGGAGAGGGGAACGGTGAGGAGTGCTTTGGGCATTTGAACATTGTGTAATTCCTGCCTGCCGGCAGGCAGGGGAATTTATTTGTGATTTGGGATTTGGTGATTGGAATCTAAATTATTTATTGTGGCAGGATTAGGAATATGTGGATTATTTACACCTTGAATGGTTTATATTTTGCCGCCCTTTTATTTCTCATCTCCCTGGGACTTAACATTATCCTGGGAGTCATGGGAATTCTCAACCTGGCCCATGGTTCCTTATATGCGATTGGCGCCTTTATCGCCGCCTGGGTCATCATTGCTATCGGGATGAAAGTCCCAACATTCTTTATCTATGTAATGCTCTTGAGTGGATTGGTGCTGGCAGGCATCGTTGGGTTTTTAATGGAAAAATCCTTAATCAGATTCATGTATAAACGCACCCTTGAGTACCAGCTCCTACTCACCTTTGGAGCGCTGATGCTTCTTGAAGATGTCATCAAGATGATTTGGGGAGGACAGGCCTATTATGCCTCCGCCCCTTTTGATCTCTTGGGCAAAGTCGATATTTTTGGACATGTTTACCCGACCTACTTTCTATTTGTGATGCTCATCGCCTTAATCGCAGGACTGTTGATCTGGTTTTTTATGTCAAAAACGAAGTTAGGCATTATGTTAAGAGCCATCTCTCTGGATAGAGAAATGGCCACCGGATTGGGGCTTGATATTGACAGACTCAGTACATTTGCCTTTGTCCTTGGATCTGGATTGGCTGGTCTGGCCGGCGCTTTAGTCGTTCCAACGACTCCGGCCCTGTTGGGTTTTGGCCATGAGCCCCTCATCCTTGGTTTTATTGTGGTCGTCGTGGGGGGCCTCGGAAGCCTCAAGGGCGCCCTGGCAGGTTCTCTCCTTGTGGGTTTTACAAGATCCTTTGGTATCGCCATCTTTCCAGAAATTGAATTGCCCTTACTATTCTTAATTGCCGGCATTATTTTGGTCGTTAAACCAGAAGGTCTTTTTGGGAGATAGAAGGTGTCTTTAAAAAGGATGATTCAAAACCCGAGATGGGCCATATATTGTTTGGTCTTCATTGCTTTATTATTTATCCCCAGAATTCTCTCCATCCATGACCTCATGCTCTTCGAATATGGAATAACCTTCGCCATTGTAGGATTGGGTTTCAATCTCCTTTTAGGATATACCGGCCTTTTATCTTTTGGTCACGGCGCTTATTTTGCGGCAGGGGCCTATACGGTCGCTATGATTGCGAAGTACCTTCCACAGGCCTATTCCCTCGAGATATTGATTCCATCAGCCCTCTTCTTTTCACTGGTACTCTCCATCATCTTCGGTTTTGTCTGTGTAAGGCATACAAAGATCTTTTTTTCGATCCTCGCTCTCTCTCTTTCCATGCTTCTCTTTGCATTATTATTCAAACTCTATCACCTTACAGGGGGGTCCGACGGACTTCGCGTCCCCCTTCCCAATCTATTTGGCATGTCATTCAAGGGAATCAGGAGACCTGAGTTTCTTTCAGGAACCTATTACTATTTCTTGTTAGGGATGTTCTCAGTAAGCTTCCTCGTCATGAAAGGAATTGTCAGCTCCCCTTTTGGTAAAGCCCTCCAGGCGATCAGGGACAATGAAGTACGGGCAGAGTTGATTGGCATTCGTGTTCATCGATATCGACTTTACGCATTTATTATCTCCGGAATGTTCGTTGGGTTAGGGGGCGCCCTATGGACTTTTGTGAATGGCCATGTCACGGCAGACTTGTCCCACTGGGTCTTTTCCGGCGAAATCGTTTATATGACCTTGCTGGGTGGCTTCGGAATCTTTGAAGGACCCATCATCGGCGCCATGATTTTTACCTACTTAAAGCTATATGCCATGGGGAATACACAGTATTGGATGTTTGTGATCGGGGGAACGCTGATTGTCCTCGTCCTCCTCCTTCCAAATGGCGTCGCAGGAGCGGTTTCAAGTCTATGGACCCAACTAAAGAAGAAAATCAACTGAGGGAATTTCATGTTAACGATAGATAACTTGAAGAAGCATTTCGGATTTGTTAAGGCCGTAGATCATGTCAATTTGGAAATTAAGGAGGGGGAGATTGTCTCCATTATCGGCACCAACGGGGCTGGTAAAACAACTCTGGTCAACTTAATCAGCGGGTATTTAAGGCCAGATAGCGGACGCATCCTATTTTTAGACAAGGATATCACCCATGCCTCCCCTTATGTCAGAATCAAATTGGGCGTGGGACGAAGCTTCCAGCTGGTTCAACTCTTTGTGGGAATCACGGTTCTGGATAACGTCAGAACGGCCCTCTTTTCAAAATACGGGATGATACGAAGGGGACTGTTGCCGGCGGATCGTTATTCTTCTGTCACGGATGAGGCGATCAAGATTCTGGATAGCTTTAGTATGTCCGACAAAAAGAATTTGACTCCAAAAGGCCTCTCGGAGGGCGATTTGAAAATTCTTGATATTGCCATTGCCTTTGCATTGAAATCGAAATTACTCTTATTGGACGAACCTACCAGTGGAGTGGCCACAAACGATAAATTTAAAGTCATGGATTCCATAGTCAAGGCAATAAAGAAGGAGGGGATATCAACCCTCATCATCGAGCATGACATGGACATCGTTTCAGGGTATTCGGACAGGGTCATTGTCATGCACGAAGGCAAGATCATGGCAGAAGGCAAACCAGATGAAGTGATGGAAAACAAAGAAGTCAAAGCCACCGTCTTTGGTATCGTGAGTTAATGGAGATGCTGCTCAAAATTGAAAATTTAGATGTCTTTATCGGCTCAACCCAGATTTTAAGAAATATTTCATTGGGTGTGAACGAAGGGGAAATTGTCTGCTTGTTAGGCCGAAATGGAGCCGGAAAGAGTTCAATTATCAAGAGCACGATCGGTCTCTATCCTTCCAGGTCGGGCAAGATCTTTTTTAAGGAAAAAGATATTACCTCTTTCTCCCCGCGGAAGAAGGTGCTCTCAGGAATCGGATATTCTCCCGAAGATACGAGAATATTTACAGAGCTCACCGTAGAAGAAAATATTAATCTTTCTACGTGGGTTCGTGCAAAGGGGGATATCTTTAGTTACGAAAAAATATTTTCTATTTTCCCAAAGATTAATGATTTTTTGGGCAGAAAAGGGCTTAACTTGAGCGGAGGGGAAAAGAAGATGGTCTCCGTTGCCCGAGCCTTAGCGCTCAATCCCTCCTTATTACTATTGGATGAAGCCTTTGAAGGACTGGCCCCTCTCGTAGTGAATCATTTTATGGAGGCATTGAACCGGATCAGAAAATTAGGAGTAACCATTCTTTTAGGTGAATCGAATGTCCGAATCGTATCGCAAGTCACAGAGAGGACCTATATCATAGAAAGAGGAGAAATTATCTTTGAGGGACATCCTCGAGAAATCCTCGAAAACGAAAAACTTTTGAAGTTGGTCGGAAAGTAAATCATAAATAACCAAATCTCAAGCACCTGCCTTCGTCCCGCAGGGCGGGGCTACGTGCAGGCAGGCCAATAACCAAATAATGACTAAAATCTCAATGACCTAAATTCAAATCCCCTCACCCTTCCCCTCTCCCCTCAGGGGAGAGGGGAAGGGTGAGGGGTGAGTACTGTGAGTATGTCGGGAGGTTTGATCCATGGTTGAAAGAATCACCCTTTTTAGGACAACCAGGAGAATTCTTTTTGGACTTGGGGCGGTTGAAAAAATAGGTGCGGAGGCCCAGCTTCTCAAAGCGAAGAAAGTTCTGATCATCACCGATCCAGGCGTGATTCAAGCTGGCCTTCTTGAAAGTGTTGAGAAATCCCTTCAGACCGTTGGTCTTCCCTTTGTCATTTTCGATGGCGTGGAGCCCGACCCCAGAATTGAGGTGGTTGAAAAGAGCGTTGAAAAAGCAAAAAGAGAGGGAATTGATCTCATCATCGGTTTCGGAGGAGGAAGCTCTCTTGACATCGCCAAAGTAACTTCGATCATGATCACCAATACCGGTAAGATCGATGGTTTTTTTGGAATCGATCTCGTCCCGAACCCAGGAATACCTGTGATCCTGGTTCCCACGACGGCTGGGACTGGAAGTGAAGTCACCCCCGTCGCCATCTTATCCGACACCAAAGAAAAATTGAAAAAAGGGATCGTCAGCCCTACTCTCTTTCCGGAAGTCGCCATTGTCGATCCAAAATTAACCATTGGCCTCCCCCCTTCTGTGACCGCCTTCACGGGAATGGATGCCTTAACCCATGCCATTGAGGCATACTACTCGATCAACTCTACTGACTTATCAGACCTCCTCGCTTATCGGGCTATGGAGCTTATTTCAAAAAATTTGAGGATGGCCTTTGCCCATGGTGAGAATCTGGTTGCCCGCTCGAACGTGATGGAGGGGAGTCTCCTTGCAGGAATCGCCTTTGCCAACGCCGGTGTGGGTGCAGTTCATGCCTTTGCCTATCCCCTCGGAGGAGAATTCCATCTTGCCCATGGTCTCACCAATACATTGATGCTTCCTTATGTGATGCGTTACAACATATTGGGATGTCCGGATAAGTTTGCCCAGATGGCAAAGGCCTTCGGAGAAAAAGCAGAAGGGGTCTCCGAATTAGTTGGAGCAGAAATAGCAGTAAGATTTATAGAGCGCCTCTCCGATGACATTCGAGTCCCAAGGAGACTCAGAGACGTTGGAATTCCAGAGGAGGCTATTCCACGGTTAGCTGAGGCGGCCATGAAAGTCACCCGACTTCTGGCCAATAACCCAAGAAAAATAACCCTCGAAGATGCCATGGCCATCTACCAGTCCGCCTACTGATGTGGTTGTATCATCAACAAAATATCTTTTAACCTTTCCACATAATGTAAACACTCTCTTCCCCTTTCTCGTTAAGACCTTGTGAAAAATCTTAAGCATTTGCCAATAGATCAATAATTTTGTATAAATAGCCATGAATGAAAATTGCTGTGGAGGACTTAAACATGATTTATGAGAAGTCGCTTGATCCCCAATTCATACTTAATTCAATTTACAATGGCATCGTCTCAATCGATGACAAAGGCGTGATCACCTATTTCAATAAAACGGCAGAAAGAATTTTTAACATTCCTGCTCATGAGGCCATGAATCTATACATCCTGGATGTCCTACCAAATACCGGTGGTAAATTGCTCGAATGTTTGAAAACCGGAAAACCATTTTATGGCGAGAAACTTAAAGGAGAAAAAGTCACTCTTGTCTCTAATATCAATCCGATAATCACCAACGGAAAAATGTCTGGAGTAGTCAGCGTCTTTCAGGATATCTCTGAAATTGAAAGTGTCTCAAAAGAGCTGGACCTATTTATGAATATGAAGAATTGGCTTGATACCATCATCGACTCCTCCTATGATGGTCTCTGGATTTGCGACCATGAAGGCAAAGTTCTCAGGATCAATAAAGCCTCTGAAAGAATCAATGGCGTGAAGGCGGAGAAGGTCATTGGAAAGAATATGAGAGAATTGATTGCAGAAGGCTTGTTTGACAAGTCGGTAACCTTAGAGGTCTTAAAACGAAAGACCTCTGTCACCATCATTCAACAAATTAAAGGGGGAAAAAAGATCCTTGTCACAGGAAACCCCATTTTCAATGAGAATGGAGAGATCGCTTTTGTTGTAACCAATGATCGCGATATTTCAGAATTAGACCATCTGAGAGGTCAACTTCAAGAGGCACAGGCCCTGGCAAAGGGATATTCTTCAAAAATTTCAGAATTGGAGATGAAAGGGGTTGATCTTTCAAATATTATTTTTCGTAGTGAAGGGATGGAAAAAATTGTTCAGATGGCTTTAAGGGTAGCTCCAGTCGATACAACCGTACTTCTTTTAGGGGAATCTGGTGTTGGGAAAGGGATGATTGCAAAATTGATCCACAAACACTCGGACCGCAATACCGGGCCTTTCATTCAAGTCGATTGTGCCGGGATTCCGGAATCTCTCATCGAATCAGAATTATTTGGATATGAAAGAGGAGCATTTACTGGAGCTAAAACCGAAGGTAAACCAGGATTTTTCGAACTGGCCAATAAGGGAACTCTCTTTCTTGATGAAATCGGGGAGATTACATTGAGTTCCCAATCAAAACTCCTCCGATTTTTAGAAGATCATGAAATTATTCGTGTCGGAGGAACTGAACCTAAGGAAATCGATGTAAGGGTAATTGCAGCCACGAACAAGAATATTGACGAAATGGTGACCTCTAAAACCTTTAGAAAAGACCTTTATTATCGACTCAACGTTGTTCCAATTCATATCCCTCCCCTAAGGGAGAGAAAGGATGATATTCTCCCCTTAATCTTTCATTTTCTTGAAAAATTTAATAAGGCCCACCGGAAAGAAAAGATTCTCGCTCCAGAAACAGTTGAAGCCTTATGCAAATATGATTTCCCAGGAAATATCCGTGAACTGGCTAATATTATAGAAAGGCTTGTTGTGATAACAGAAAGAGAACGCATTGAAACGGTAGATATTCCAAACGCAATCGTAGGTTATGCATCAAAAACATTACCCTACTCCTTTTTATCCGAAGGCATTCCTCTTAAGGAAGCTCTGGAAAGATGTGAGAGTATAATTATTGAAAGGGCGATTAAAAAGTATGGTTCTCAACGGGAAGCAGCTAAAATATTAAGAGTGGATCAAGCAACTATTTCAAGAAAAATCAAGAGGGTTCTTCTTATGAGAGATGATGTAATTATGCATAAATAAACGTAAGATTTGGATCAAAATTTTGTCTTTAATTTCATGAAATTAAGCACTTTTAATTTTTATGATGGCCAATTTGATGCAAAAACGCATATCTTCTCTTCCTTCTTATTCATCCTGCCTTTTGTCAAAATCCGGAGCCGAAATAAATTTGCCAATAAAATTAATCTATTAGAATAAAAATCCCACCATGTAAAAATTTTTACAATTGGCATTAAAAATGAATAAAATTTTGTAACTCAATGCTTTAGCATTGAAAAATATTTCCCATGAAAACCAACGAATCATTACTTGCCGAAAGGAATCAACACAT
>DYHU01000502.1 GCA_020724025.1 Syntrophorhabdus sp.
GACTTTCCTTATGTTGCTTTCTCTATAAGTTCTTTCAGCTTAGGTATCCGTTCGTTTCTCTTTTTTGCGACCAGTGTAAAGTTTCTTGGAACATCCGCCATCAGGTGTTTCGACTGCTCTGCAGCAACTCCATAGAATTTTAAGATCTTCTCCTCCATGGCCAATGCCTCTTTCAAGGCATCGGAGTAACTGATATCTTTAGAAGGTGTCATCATGACCTTATAATCCTCTGGATTGAGATTAAAAGCAAAACACCCTTCAATCATATCAGTGATCACGCCATAGTAAGCCCGCTCGATCTGGCTGACATACTTAGAATTCTCTTTAGCAAAGGTGAGGAAGAGGTCTTTATCCCTTTCAAACCTTTTTGACAATTCCTGGTAAAACTTGGCAGATTCATTTTCCAATTCTTTTGACAGGCTGATCGCCTCAGAACATGTACTAATTCCCATTGGCATTTACCTCCTCTATCCTAAAACCATCTCTGAATGATGACCTTGCTTTCTGTGAAAAAACGAACTGCTTCTTGTCCCTGTGTATGCAAGATTCCGAAGAAGGAGTCCTTCATCCCGCTGAATGGAAAAAAAGCCACAGGAGCCACGATTCCAATATTAATTCCAACATTGCCGCTCGTCACGCTGTATTGAAATTCCCTGGCGCTCCTGCCGTTCTGGGTAAAGATTGCATGGCCATTTCCAAAGGGACTTGCATTACATATCTGGACTGCTTCATCCAGAGTTTTCGCTCGAAATACACTCATGACCGGACCAAAAATTTCATCATTCCCTATTCTCATATCGGTTGTAACATTTTCAAAAATCGTCGGACCCACAAAACACGGGTCCGGGCAGCCCCCCTCAATCTTCGGCTTTCGTCCATCGAGTCTCAGCTTGGCCCCTTCTTTGATGCCAATTTCGATGTAGCCCATGATATTGTCCCTTTTCTCTTTATCCCGGACAGGCCCCATCTGGGTGGATTCATCCAATCCATAGCCAATCTTAATTTTTGAGGACATGTTCACAACTTCATCCATAAAACTTTTGTAAAACTTATCATCATCACCAACAACCAAAAGATTGGCACCTGCCAAACACCTTTGGCCTGTGTTGCCAAAGAAGGAGGTCATTAAAGCAGGGACCGTCGCCTTGACATTACAATCGGGCATGATGACCATGAAGTTTTTCGCACCGCACTGGGCAATGACCCTCTTTCCCGTCTCGCCACATCTTTTGTAAATCACATCTTTTCCTGTGGGGGTGGAACCCACAAAGGTGATTCCCACGATATCTTTATGCTCCAACATGCCATCCACCACGGTTCTTCCACCATTGACGACATTCCAAACCCCGGGTGGAAAACCAGCCTCCTCTGCCAGTTCAGCAAGCCTCATCTGACTGAAAGGCACCTCGCTCGAAGGTTTGATCACAATACAGTTTCCTGTAGCCACCGCATAGGGGGCTGACCAGAGAGGAATCATGAACGGGAAATTAAAAGGACCGATGATTCCGAAAACTCCCATGGGAGTTGGAATCACCCACTCATCAATGCCACTGGCAATATCCTCTGAATAATAACCTTGCATGAGTGTGGGAATACCGCACGCCACCTCCACATTTTCAATTCCCCGTCTCGTTTCTCCCCTGGATTCATCGATGGTCTTCCCATGCTCCATGGTCTGGATTCTGCTCACTTCCTCAAAATTTTCTTCGAGTAATTCTTTCAATCTGAAGAGACATCTTGATCTGGCAAGAGGGGTGGTCCTTCTCCAGTCCGGAAAAGCTTCTTTCGCCGCTTCCACGGCAGCATTGATCTCTTCTTTGGTCGAGATGGGGCATTTTCCCATCACCTTCATTGTCGCAGGATTGACGACATCCACAATTTTTCCTTTCGAATCGACCCATTCCCCATTGATGTAATTCTTTACTTCTTTGACACCTTTAATCGGTTCCTCTAAAAGCGCCAT
>DYHU01000503.1 GCA_020724025.1 Syntrophorhabdus sp.
ATATCCGCGCTGTAGCCATTGGCAATGGGATGGATGTCGATCATCACGAGATCCCCCTCCTGCAGCTTACGCAGGGTAGGGAGGCCGTGAGCGATATTAGTGCGTGGCCCAGAAGACACATAAGTGCGCCAGAATTCTTGGGCGCCGGCCCGCCGCATTGCATACTCCGCCTTGGCCGCCACCAGGCTTTCAGTAATACCTGGTTTTACAGCCGCCACGGCAGCTTTCATTCCTTTTACTGCTATTTTAGCAGAAGTTTTAATGCGCTTGATTTCCTCCCTATCCTTTACAATGCGGAGTTCGGACATGATGTGAGTACAGTCCTTCACTGTGAGACTCACGGGTTTGGCATGTGGGTGGGTGAGCATTCCCATCATGGACTGGGTGAGATATGTGTACTCCAGGCCTATGTTCCCTTCTTTTATTCCAAAATGTTCAAAGTGATGAGCGATGGAGTGAATCATTCCCACTTCATCTTCGAAACCAACGACGTGGTCGAAGTGCGCGAGGTTCTTAATATCCTCCACATCCGTTTGAGGAACACCAAGAGCAACTTTTCCATCCATAGTGATCATGGCATAGGCACATAAACGCCCATCACCTGTAAGATAAAACATATTGGCCGGTTTGGTGAGCAGGAGGATGTTAAGACCGGCCTCTTTCATCAAAGAGGTGCATCTTCTTATACGATCCCGATAAAGTTGAGCAGCCATTTTTGCGTCTCCTCTTTCCTCACCCCAACCCCGGCCCTCCCCCCTGCCTACCGGCAGGCAGGCATCGAGGGGGAGGGAATTTTTTATAGGGAAGAGGGAAATATTTTATTTCTTGTGTTTTTCACGCAGTTCTGCGGCCTTCTCCTTGATCTCTGTCAGATCTCTCTGCATCTCACTCCAGCCATACCAGAGGGCATAATCGGGGTTGGCATGGAAGGTTCCCTGGAAGGTCCTCATCCGGTGTTCGAGGAACATGACGAAGAGCTTTTGCTCGATCACGGTCGGAGCATCGTGAAAGGTGAGGAGGTCCGGAAAGGGATAAGCATAGTTTTTCGGTTTGGGGAGGATACCATCTTTGTAGAGATCAGCAATGATACGGATGGCCTCAGCCATCAGGCGGTCCGCATCCTTGATAATCTGGTCACCCTTTTCCAGTTCGGCTTTAGCAAAATTGATGGAGTGGCATTTATTGCATGCCTTGAGCATCTTATCCCGTTCTTTTTGCCAGCTCTCCTGAGTCAGCCGTGCCACATCAGCCGCCTTTACCACATCCAGGCGTCCGGTGGGTTTCCCATCCGGATCGAGAACACCCAGGCCCTGAAGGATAGTCGCACGGTCAGCCGTCCACTGTTTGTCCTCAGGCATCGGAAGTCGAACTGCAAGAAATCCCCATGCAGTTCGCACTTCATGATTCCCCCCTTGCATATGACAGGTCTGACAGGTTGGTGCGGATGCAGTTGCCGGAAGCGTCTTGTTCTGCTTCAACAAGTATCGAACACCATGTTTGGAGCCGGAATACATCTCCCACTGGGGATGATCGAAGCCCATGTGGCAGGTCTGACAGGCCTGAGGTTGTCGGGCTTCCTGGACGGAGAAGGTATGCCGTGTATGGCAAGCATCACAGGAGGCAACACCAAATCCCGGGCCGCTCTTTTTTAGCTCTTTAATTTCTGCTTCGGACTTCAATCCGATCTTGTGACAGCCACCGCAGCCTTTCATTCCCTCCATCAAGGCCATGGGTTGCCAGTGTGCCGTCGGCATGGCCTTCATTGCGGCCCAGGCAAAGGCATGCTTTCCGGCCTTGAATTCTTTCACCCGTTTCTCATGGCAGGTGGCGCAGGTATCGGGTGTGGGAATCTTGGCCTTCGCCACATCCTTTGAAGATTTGTGTTGATCCCCATGGCACTGGGTGCAGTCGATCTTATTCTTGCTGTGTTTGCTCAATTGCCAATCTGAAACAATGCCAGG
>DYHU01000504.1 GCA_020724025.1 Syntrophorhabdus sp.
GGAATGACAGAAAATCGCTTTTCCGACTTATTACGAAACTATCTTCCCTCCTTGGATATCGCTCTTTTAGCTGTGGAAATGATATCGTTCACCCTTCGAGAGCCTCAGGGCGAACGGTAAATTCTGAAGAACCTTTTTATTCACTTTCATGCCGGTGAAACAGGTAGTGGGAGTGAATGTGTCTGTGGGCTAAGTCACCATGGCGGTGGATATGCTCATGGATCAGATTGACCCTTAGCAGGAGGGCTTCGTCTTGTAGAATTTCAAAAGCACTTCCCGTTTTTTCCATCCTGTGCTCCTCCGAGAGGACCCCTATGGTTGCCTGGAGCTCATCCACAAGGGAGAGGTCGTGGGTGGCAATGACCAGGGTCTTTCCCGCTTCATTCAAAGCGAGCATGAGTTCCACGAGAAAACATTGCGTTTTCGGATCGAGCCCATTCGTGGGTTCATCAAGGAGCAAGACTTCCGGGTTCATGGTCAGGACAGACCCGATGGCCACCTTCTTCTTCTCTCCTCCGGAGAGCATATAAGTAGGTCTCTCTTTCAGATGTTCGATGTTGAGCATTTTCATGATCTCAAAGGCTCTGTCCATAGATTCTGTTTCATCGATCTCGAGCTGGAGGGGGCCGTAAAGGAGTTCATCCAGGACCGTCGGGCAGAAGAGCTGGACATCCGAATCCTGGAAGACATATCCGACCCTCCCCCTGAAAAATCGCAAGAACCCCTTATCTTTTAAGGTCTGTTTTAAAACCTCGTTTCCTTTGAAGAAGAGTTTTCCGTCTGAGGGAAGGATCAAACCATTCATGATCTGGAGCAGGGTGGTTTTCCCGGTTCCATTTGCGCCGATGATCGCAAATCTTTCGCCCCTTTTAATTTCAAGGCTGATGTCAGTGAGAGCCGAGATCGTATCATGGTAATGGTAACTGATGTTCTCAAGAGAGATGATCTTCTCCATGTTTCACCCCGTTAGAAAACCTCACCCTTTGAAGGGATGGCATAAATAAGTTTCAATTTCTTACTAAAAAGCGGAGTTAAAGTCCCATCTTTTCAAACGGGGTTTCACTCCTTCAAATCCATAGCAACAGACATCCAATAAGAAAGAGAGAGATCCCCGCGACCCAATCCCGTTGTCCCAGCTTTGCGGTTTCGTAGATCTTAATCGAATCGGAGAACCCCCTGCAGAGCATTGCCTTAAAAACCTCCTCAGCCCTCAGCCTGGTCTTTCTGAAAATAAAGGCAACCCTTCCTGCAATCCATCTCCTTGCCTCACGGTGGTGCAACTCTTTAAGAAGCCTGCTCTTCTTGGCAAGGTGCATATCCTCCACCGTTTTTGCAAAAAGGAAGAGGTATTTGTAGGTGAGAGTGATAATGATGAGAAAGCTATCCGGGACCCTAAAGACCTTGAATGCCTTTATAATCTCCGGAAACGGGGTCGTATATAATAACAGGAAAGTAATGGATAAAGAGTTGATGACACGAAGGGTAAGCATGACCATCCCATATAAGCCCTCTTTTGTTATGCCGATCCCTTGAGGTATCGAGTAAATCCAGAATTCATAAGGTCTTGAGAGGCGGAGGAGCGTAAAAAGAACTTCTCCTTCCCTGAATAGATTAAAGACAGAGGGAAGGGCGACCAGGGATCCAAAGATCAGTCCGAAAAAAAGGATCCTTTTATAAAGACGAAGAACATCCAGGCGGGAGATGAGCATTAAAGAGAGGATAAATATTCCGATCAGGACCTCTGATCCGATATCCTTTTTTAGGCTTACGATGATAACGAAAAAGATGAGGAAGAGGACTTTGATGCGGGCGTCAATCTTCTGGAAGAGGCCGTCTCTGGAGGAAAATTCCCATTGAGAGTAAGCTGTTTTGATCATCTCCGCCAGGCGATCAATCCCCTTTTCGAGGAAAGAGGTATTCAGGCCCCTTCCTTCAAGACGAAAGGAGTCCGAGGAGGGG
>DYHU01000505.1 GCA_020724025.1 Syntrophorhabdus sp.
ACCGTCTTCCTCAATCCCTCCTCGATTCCAACCCTCGGATCATAATTCAATAGTGCTTTCGCTCGTTTGATGTCAGCCAGCGAGTGCCTGGGTTCTCCTTTTCTGGGCTCCTCAAAGAGAGGGGATATATGCGAACCAATAATATCCTGAAGAATCTTTAGCAACTGATTTAAAGACACCCTCCTGCCACAGGCGATATTGACCGCTTCTCCCTGGGTATGCTCCCCCTTCATCGCCAAAAGATTGGCATGGACTACATTATCAATATAGGTGAAATCCCGAGACTGCTCTCCATCGCCGAAGATGACCGGAGGGGAATTCGAGATCAGTGCATCGATAAACCTCGGAATGACAGCAGAATAAAGGGAATTGGGATCCTGTTTTGGACCAAAAATATTGAAATATCTCAGCGAGATCGTTTCCAACCCGTAAAGTTGAGAAAAGAGCCGGCAATATTCCTCTCCGATAAACTTCTGCAACGCATAGGGCGAGAGAGGACTGGGGACCATCTCCTCTTTCTTGGGCAGGGTCGGGGTATCCCCATAGGCTGACGAGGAGGCTGCATAGATAACTCGTCTCACCCCTGCATCTCTGGCTGCAATGAGGATATTTAAGGTCCCTCCCGCATTAACTGAATGGGAGGTCAGGGGATCCTCGACCGACCGCTGAACCGATGGAAGGGCGGCCTGGTGAAAGACATATTCGATACCCTCCATGGCCCTCTGGCAGGTGATCAGGTCGCAAATGTCTCCCTCGATGATCTCAAGCAAAGGATAGGCCTCATCAAAGGCCAAATTCCCCCTCTTTCCCGTTGAAAAATTATCGAGAACCCGAACCTGATGTCCCATCCTGAGCAATGCCTCCGTCAGGTTCGATCCGATAAACCCCGCCCCCCCGGTGACCAACACGTTTGACATTTTCTCCTTCTCCCTCCGGCATCTTATAGAAAACCCTTTTCTTTTAACAAAACCACTCCTTTTTATCAAGGAAAAACGGAAAGGGGTTCCTGCCCAGACCAATGTCAAGACATCCGGAGGTCTCCTCTTGACAACCTGCTTAAACCCGCACTATAATCTGGACAGACTAGACAGGAGGAAAACGATGGGACGCGTGTGGCAGATCCAGGAAGCCAAGAATAAGTTCAGTGAGGTCGTTGACGAAGCCATCAAGCACGGCCCGCAGATCATCACTAAGCGCGGCGTAGAAACCGTGATTGTCCTTTCCTTTGCTGAATATCGCAAGGTGATGCTGAACCAGAAAAAGCTCTCCGACTTCTTCCGAAAGTCGCCGTTAGCCAAGATAGCCCTTGATCTCAAGCGTGACAAGAGCGATTTGAGAGCAGATATCCTCCTATGAACTACCTGCTTGACACCAACGTTATCTCCGAACTCATTTCAAAGGAACCAAACAAGAAAGTCCTGGAATGGCTCGATCGTCTCGACCCCAACACAATCTACCTGAGTGTTATCACGATTGGCGAGATAAGGAAGGGTATCGAAAAACTCCCACCTTCGAAACGAAGAGAGACGATCCGGGAATGGCTTGAATCAGATTTATTGCTCCGATTCCAGGGAAGAATTCTTAAAATCACGACAGAAGTAATGCTGATCTGGGGAGAACTCACCGGGCGGTTAGAAAACGAAGGAAGGCCGATCACAGCAATTGACTCGCTCATCGCTTCGATCGCACTTCAAGGGAATTATAGTCTTGTCACTCGAAATGAGCATGATTTTCAACATACGCAAGTGACGATTATCAATCCATGGAAAGAAGTGTAAAATGGCACAATAACTTTTTTTCGCTTTCACCTATTTCATTCACCCCGTTAGAAATAGTGTCCCGCATTTAAAGCCTTCCTCTGTTTTCAGATCCGTTACCCAACGGGTACTCAGCTTGAAGCATCATGCTGGGATTGACAATTCTTTCAGATGCCTTGCCGTCGTTTCTAAAAGT
>DYHU01000506.1 GCA_020724025.1 Syntrophorhabdus sp.
ATGGACGTTGAAGACTAAATCTCTCCTCCGTGCCCTGTCTACCGACAGACAGGCTTTACAAAAGGGATGGGATCCCCCTCTTTGGCCTCCGGCCCATAGGGCCTCCCCGGCCTCGCCGAGGCGAAGCCGAGGGCGGGCTGGCCTGGAGGGCAAAGAGGGGGGAGGGGAGATTTTCAGAAGACGTCTTCACAATTATGGACTCCTTAGTAGAATCATGTCCCCTTAGTGCATAGACTGCAAGCTTTTCTATATAGGGACATGAAGAGAGACTGTTCCGTGTCAAGGGCCAACCTCAAGCCAGCCCGCGATATTAAAATGTCTGTTTAAAATATCTTGACGCTCCTATCCTTTTTTGATAATGTTTTTCCATCCAAGTAAAACCGAGGCTGGATGCTCCGGGAAGCCTGTACCATATCATTGTTCTTACCTTCTTCAAATATCCGCCGGGCTCTTAACTGAGAGCCCGGGCCTGTTCAGTACGTGGGTATAGACCATGGTGGTCACGACATTGGCGTGTCCCAACAGTTCCTGAACCGTACGGATGTCATAACGCGCTTCAAGAAGATGCGTGGCAAAGGAGTGGCGCAAGGTATGGCAACTGACCTTCTTGGTAATCGCCGCCCGCGCGGCCGCCTCTTTCACAGCCTTCTGGACCAGGGTTTCGTTGATATGGTGCCGCCTCACTTTGCCGCTGCGTGGATCAACCGACAGACTCTTGGCCGGAAACACATACTGCCAGATCCATTCTTTTCCCGCGTTCGGATACTTTCTTGCCAGGGCCGGCCAAATGTAGACTTCAGCCGTTCCTTGAGCCAAATCCTGTGCATAAATCGTTTTCACTTGGGCAAGATGCTCTTGCAGGGGAGCGGTAAAACGTTCCGGCAGCATGGTCACTCGGTCCTTTTGCCCCTTTCCGTCCCGCACCATGATCTGATGCTGGGCAAAGTCAATATCTTTAACCCGCAGCCGAACACACTCCATAAGCCGCAAGCCGCTGCCGTACATCAACCCCGCCATCAGGCCGGGGATTCCGCTCATTTTGGAGAGAAGTGTCTGAACTTCATCCCGGGTCATAACCTCCGGCAGCCGCCGCGGCCGCTTTGCCCTGGCAAATTCCTCTATTTCCCCGATCGGTTTTTGCAGGACCTGCCCGTAGAAAAAGACGAGCGCATTCAGGGCTTGATTCTGAGTATTCGCCGCTACCTCCCGTTCCACCGCCAGATAATCGAGGTAGGTCTTCACTGCGGTGGGGGCGTCAAGCCCCCGGGGGTCGGCATAACCATGAAAGGCAATGAATCGCCTTACCCAATCAAGGTAGGAAGTCTCGGTGCGATACGAATAATGCCGGCCACGGACCTCGGTCTTAACCGCCTCTATCAATTCAGGAAATTGCCGTTCCACCTCTCCGGGAATCACCCGGTCGCGAAACCCATCGGTCCTGGCTATTGCCTCTTTGGGAGGATGTCTTCCAGGAGAACCCACGGCGGTGTTTCTCTCAGGGGCATAACGGGGCAAGAAGATCTCGTACAGGATTTTCAGCGCATGTTCCGCCTGCCGGACCTGCCAGTCCGCAATCCCCTGGCGTTTCCCCAGGTCGGTCAGAAAGGTTTCAATATCCTTTCTGGACCTATCTTTCAAAGGTTTGTCTTGAAGAAAACCATCAAAGTCCTTCGCCCACCTGACATAGAAGGGCGCACGGTCCGGCCGTACCCTGTTCTCCTCCGCGCACCCCCGGTAAGCTTCCCAGAAACGCTCACGCTCTTTGGAATTGTGGACATCCATAACTTTCACCATAAAAACCATTTTAATTTTAATAGGTTAGGCAAGTTTAGAACATTTAATGATAGACGGAATTATTATATCACAATATAATATTTCCGTCTACTATCGTTATCTACAAAAAATAATGAAAATAATTTATAAAATCACCTACCCAAATGGCAAAAT
>DYHU01000101.1:0-1241 GCA_020724025.1 Syntrophorhabdus sp.
AAGGGCCTGTCCCCATTCCGGGGACAGGCCCGTTTTTCTTACCAGTTGGGGATGAAGAAGAGGAACGCCAGCGAGGTGATGATGAAGTAGACAAAGAAGACCATCAGCAGCCAGCCCATGATATCCCTGAAGTTGAGTTTCGCCACAGCCAGCATGGCAATGGCCCAGAAGGGCTGGATCATATCGGTCATCATATCTGCCCAGGCAAAGGTGACGACCGTTGTCCCCATCCCAACGCCCAACTTTTTAGCAGCTGGAATGATGTAGGGAGCAACGACTGCCCATTCCCCGCCTCCGGATGGGATAAGGTAGTTGAGAAGTCCGCCATACCAGTAGATCCAGAGAGGAAAGGTCTGCGGTGTTGAAATGGCCACAAAGGCGTTTGTAAATGCCACAGAGAGTTCGGTGAATCTGAAGAGGCCGAAGATTCCCGCGTAGAAGGGGAACTGAATGACGATTCCCCAGACCGCCTTCCCTGCATCCTCCGTGGCTTTCAAGAATGACCAGGGTCTCCAGTGGAAGAGGATACCCAGACCAAGAAAAGCGAAATTGATGACATTGAGGGTCAATTCAATGCCTTTCGTCGAGAAGTGCCAGATCAACCAGATCAATACGCCGATGAAGATGATGATATTGAACCCGGGCCACCAGTTCATCCAATCTGAAGGGCTTTCAAATTTTTTGGGCCTTGGGGGAGCCTCGTAGAGTTTGAGCTGATTCATCATCTCAGGGGTGACGACAAAAGCTTTCTCCGGACGTGGATGCATCAGGGCCATCAGAATGGTGACTACAGCGACGATGATAATAGTGAGGATTAAATTAAAAGGATGGAAGATCGTATTGGAAACAGGGATAACCGCATCCAGTAACTTTCCTTTGATTAAGAAGTTATCCGGAGTGGCGACAAGCAATGTGGCTGAGCCGGATAGACCAGCATGCCAGGTGCAACCGAGGCCCAAATAGGCGGCGGCAATCAGCAGACGGTAATCGACCTTTGGATTTCTCCTCACAATGAAGAGGGCAAGCATTGCGCTTGCTATCAGACTGATTCCCCAGTTGAGCCAGGCCACAATCATTGCGAAGAGAGCCATCGTGACAATGGCCTGCCATGGTTTTTCAGGGTTGGACCATCCGGAGAGTCCGTTGAGCAGTTTCCGGACAGGAGGTGAGCAGGCCAGGATATAGCCCGTCATCATGATCAGGCACATCTGCATGGCAAATTCAAGCAAGACCCAGAACCC
>DYHU01000101.1:1341-11678 GCA_020724025.1 Syntrophorhabdus sp.
CCTTTTTAACATTGACTTTTTTTCAAATTGTGTTACCATCGAATCAATTCCCACAACAGGAAGAGAAGTAATTTTAAAGAGGTTTTGATTGCTCCGAACCTTTCTTGCCATTGAGCTTCCGGAATCGATCCTGAAAAGGATCGGGGAGGTTCAGAGAGATTTAAAGTCCTCAAGAGCCGATGTCCGATGGGCGAGCCCTGAAAATATTCATCTCACCCTGAAATTTTTTGGAAACATTGAAGAATCGGAGATCGACTCGATTGTCAAATCGATCGAAGAACCAGTCCGAACCACTTCTCCCATTTTCATCACGGTTCGGGGAATGGGCGCTTTTCCTGGTTTGAAGAACCCCAGGGTGATCTGGGTGGGGTTGCATGACGAGAGGAAGGTTTTAGTCTCCCTCCAGAAGCGGTTAGAAGGGGAGCTTGAGAAGATCGGGTTTCCACCCGAAGGCCGTCCCTTCCGTCCCCATTTAACCCTGGGGAGGACGAGATCAAATCGGGGGAAAGATGAGCTGGTTAAGGGGATGGAGAGGTATCGAGAAGAGGAATTTGGAAATTTTCAGGTCGAGAAGGTAGTTCTCTTTAAGAGCGATCTGAAACCGGAGGGCCCGATTTATACCGCATTGAGGGAAGTGAAATTAGGAGGCTTATAAATTGCAGATAGCAGATGGCAGATAGCAGATTGAAATCCAGCCTTTGGCGGGACTAAAATCTAAAATCGGGAGGGAGGGGATGATGAGAGAGGATCCGAGCAGAAAGAAGGCAGTTGATCTGGCGGTCACACAGATCGAAAAACAGTTCGGCAAGGGCGCCATTATGAAGCTGGGTGCAGAGACCCTGCTCGGAGAGGTCCCCACTATCTCCACAGGCTCCCTCTCCCTCGATATTGCCCTTGGCGTGGGAGGATTGCCCAAGGGCAGGGTCGTTGAGATCTTCGGTCCCGAGGCCTCCGGAAAGACGACCCTGGCCCTCCATGTCGTTGCCGAGGCGCAGAAGAAAGGGGGAATCGCCGTCTTTATCGATGCGGAGCATGCCCTCGATATCAAGTATGCAAAGAGGCTGGGGGTGATGATCGATGAACTTCTCCTCTCGCAACCTGATACCGGAGAGCAGGCCTTAGAGATTGCAGAGCATCTCGTTCGGAGCGGAGGGGTTGATGTGATCGCCATCGACTCCGTGGCGGCCCTGGTTCCCAAAGCAGAGATTGAGGGAGAAATGGGCGATGCCCATATGGGGCTTCAGGCGAGGCTGATGTCTCAGGCCCTAAGAAAATTGACGGCCACGATCAGCAAATCGAATACGATCGTCATCTTTGTCAATCAGATCCGGATGAAGATCGGCGTCATGTTCGGGAATCCGGAGACAACGACCGGCGGCAATGCCCTCAAGTTTTATTCCTCCGTCCGTCTGGATGTCCGGAGGATCGCCTCCATCAAGCAGGGGCAGGATGTGATCGGCAGCCGAACCAAAGTCCGCGTGGTGAAGAACAAGGTGGCGCCTCCCTTCAAAGAGGTGGAGTTCGACCTCATCTACGGGGAGGGCATTTCGAGAGAGGGGGATGTCCTCGACCTGGCCGTGGATAAGAATATCGTGGAGAAGAGCGGGACCTGGTACACCTATGGCGGACAGCGGATCGGCCAGGGAAGGGAGAATGCAAAACAGTTTTTAAAGGAGAACTCGAAGATCCTGGAGCAGATGGAGAAGGAGCTCCTCGAAAGCGTTGCCCTCTCCAAAGCGGGATCGGTGAAGTGAGCAAAAGGAGGTTGAGATGGATATCAACCAGATTTTAGTGGAGGCGCTGGAGCAAGAGGCCTCTGATGTTCATATCAAAGAAGGGGCCCCTCCCATCTTCAGGGTGAATGGCACCCTGAAGCCTTATAATCAAGTGAAGCCTTTCGATCATAATGATCTGTCGAAGATGGCCTTCGGCCTGATGAATGACTGGCAGAAAGAGCGGTTCATCAAGAACCGGGAAGTCGACATGGGCTACGAGGTCTATGGCCTGGGCCGGTTCCGGGTCAATGTCTACCAGCAGAGGGGAAAGCTCTCGATCGCCCTTCGAATCGTTCCCTATCAGATCAAGTCCCCGGAAGAACTCCACCTGCCCGCCGTGATCGGCAATGTGGCTCTTGAAAATAGGGGTCTCATCCTTGTCACCGGAACGACCGGCAGCGGCAAGTCCACGACCCTGGCCTCCATAATCGATATCATCAACAAGAACCGGAACTGCCACATCATCACGATTGAGGATCCCATCGAGTTCATCCACGAGGACAAGAAGTCGATCATCGACCAGAGGGAGGTGGGCTCCGACACGAGCACCTTTTCCACCGCCCTGCGCGTGGCCCTCCGACAGGACCCGGATGTGATCCTGGTCGGTGAGATGAGGGACTTTGAGACGATCGAGACCGCCCTGACCGCGGCGGAGACAGGCCATCTGGTCATGTCCACCCTTCACACCCTCAATGCCACGGAGACAATCACCCGTATCATCTCCGTCTTTCCCCCTTACCACCAGAAACAGGTCCGGCTCCAGCTGGCCGCGGTCCTCAAAGGGGTCATCTCTCAGAGGCTGGTGCCCAGAGCGGATGGATTGGGACGGGTTCCGGCAGTGGAAATCCTGGTCTCCACGGCCAGAGTGAGGGAGTGCATCACTGAAAAGGATAAGACGAGCGAACTCAACGACGCCATTTCCAAGGGACAGACCTCTTACGGGATGCAGACCTTCGACCAGTCGCTGATGTACCTGATGAAACTGAACCTCATCACCTATGAGGAGGCCCTCAAACACTGCACCAACCCCGATGACTTCGCCCTGAGGGTAAAAGGAATTCTCGCCACGAGCGATACCTCCTGGGATGACTTTGAGTCGCTTGATAAGGAGAAGGAGAAAGAGAAAGAGACGGAGAAGAAGGTGAAGCTCGGAAGGCCGCTCGATCCGAAGATGGGAGGCATGGGTTTGAAAAGATGACCCCGGATGAGATTCGAAAGGCCTTTCTCAAATACTTTGAGGAGAGGAAACATCGGGTCGTTTCAAGCTCCTCACTCGTCCCCAGAAATGATCCCACCCTGCTCTTCACCAATGCCGGAATGGTTCAGTTCAAAGGGGTCTTTTTAGCCGAAGAGACCCGGGACTATTCCCGCGCCGCCACCTCCCAGAAGTGCGTTCGCGCCGGAGGCAAACATAACGATCTCGAAAATGTGGGAAAGACCGCCCGTCACCACACCTTCTTTGAGATGCTGGGGAATTTCTCCTTCGGCGATTATTTTAAGGAGGGCGCCATTGAGATGGCCTGGGACCTCCTCATCCGCGAGTGGGGGCTGGCCCCCGAAAAGATATGGATCACCATCTACCTCGATGACGATGAGGCCTTTCATCTCTGGCGGAAGATCGGCATTCCGGCGCAGCGGATCGTCAGGCTGGGGGAGAAGGATAACTTCTGGGCCATGGGAGAGACCGGGCCCTGCGGACCCTGCTCTGAGATCGTGATCGACCAGGGAGAGGGGATGGGTTGCAGCCGGCCTGATTGTGCGGTGGGATGCGACTGCGACCGCTACCTGGAACTCTGGAACCTCGTCTTCATGCAGTTCAATCGCGATGCTCAGGGAAAGATGACCCCCCTGGCCAAACCCTGCATCGATACCGGCATGGGACTGGAACGGATCTCCGCCATCCTTCAGGGTGTCAGGAGCAACTTTGAGACAGACCTCTTCGTCCCGATCATCCGGGAGATCACAGAGATCGGTCATCTTTCATATGGAAGAGATCCGAAGACCGATATCTCCATCCGGGTCATTGCCGATCACAGCCGGGCGGCAACCTTCCTGATCAACGATGGCGTTCTTCCTTCTAATGAGGGCAGGGGATATGTGCTTCGCCGGATCATGCGAAGGGCGATGAGACATGGGAAGATGATCGGGATTGATCATCCCTTCCTCTATCAAACCTCGCTGAAGGCGGTGGATCTGATGAAGGAGGCCTATCCCGAATTGAGGGAGACAGAGGCGATCGTCTCCAGGGTGATCAGAAATGAGGAAGAGCGTTTTTCAGAGACCCTCGATTCGGGATTAAAAATTCTGAGAGAAGAGCTGGACCCATTGAAGAAGGGGAAAGGAAAAGTCCTCTCCGGAGAGGTGGCCTTTCGCCTTTACGACACGTTTGGTTTTCCCCTCGACCTGACGGCTGAGATCCTCCAGGAGGAGGGAATGAGTCTTGATGAGGAAGGCTTCAAGGCACAGATGGAGGAGCAGAGGCAGAAGAGTAAGCAGGCCTGGCAGGGCATCGGTGAAGGAAGGGCAAAGGAGATCTACCGACGATTCTCCAACGAGGGGATGAAAACAGCATTTGTGGGATATGAGGAGACCCAGTGCGAATCGAGGATTCTGAAACTGATCAAGGGGGACGGATTTATCTCCTCTGCTAACGAAGGAGATGAAGTCGAAGTCATCACGGAGAAGACGCCTTTTTATGGAGAGACAGGCGGACAGGTCGGAGACAGGGGTGTGATCTTTCAGGAAAACTTCTCTCTGGAGGTGGAGGATACGCTCAGACCCCTGGAGGATCTGATCGTCCACAAGGCGCGGGTGAAGAGAGGGATGGTGAGCGTTGGAATGGAGGCGACCCTTAAAGTCAATCCGGATCGAAGAGGGGCGATTGCCCTCAACCATACGGCCACCCATCTCCTGCAAGCGATGCTGAGAGAGGTTTTGGGGAGCCATATTCATCAGGCGGGGTCTCTTGTGGCTCCTGAACGATTGAGGTTCGACTTCACCCATTTCGCTCCGATCGAAAGAAAGGATCTTGAGCAGATTGAGGCGATGGTCAATCAGAAGGTCCGTCAGAACATGAAGGTCGAGACGAAGATCATGAATGTGGAAGAGGCCCTCCAGACCGGAGCCATGGCCCTCTTCGGAGAGAAGTATGGAGAGAAGGTGAGGGTGGTCAGGGTTTCGGATTTCAGCATCGAACTCTGCGGAGGAACCCACACCTCCCGGACGGGCGATATTGGAATCTTCAAAATCCTGCATGAGACCGGTGTGGCCGCAGGCGTGAGGAGGATGGAGGCCCTCACAGGAGAGGGGGCCTATCAGTTTATCAGGGAGGAGGAGCGTCGACTCGAGGAGATCGCCTCCTCTCTCAAATCACCGCCCGGAGAGATCGCCGCCAGAGTGGAACGACTGCTTCAGAGACAGAAGGAACTGGAAAGGGAGATGGAATCCTTTCAGGCGAAGTGGTCGCACCAGGAGATCTCCAGCCTCCTTTCGCTTGTGAGGGAGGTGAAAGGCGTAAAGGTCTTATCGGTCAGGTTGGACGGGAAGGATCCGAAGCGATTGAGGGAGTATGTCGATCAGTTGAAGGGGAAGATCGGCTCCGGGATCATCCTTCTGGGGAGCCAGAGTGAGGCGAAAGTCACCCTGTTGATGGGCATCACCGAAGATCTCACCCCCCGGTTCAAAGCAAATGAATTGATCAAGAAGATCGCCCTCCATGTGGGAGGGACAGGAGGAGGCCGGCCCGATTTTGCTCAGGCCGGAGGGACCGATCCTGAAAGACTGGACGAGGCGCTTAAGGCCATTGACGATCTCATCTGATCATTTTAACGTGGGACATGATTCCCCCATCCTCCTGAGGAAGAAGGAAAGGGGGATTTTTTTGTGATGACCCAGTAGGGATCGCATATATGCGATCCCTACATAATTCTTTTTAAGGTATCAACGATCATGACCACCGTCAGAACCCGATTTGCCCCCAGCCCCACAGGCGATCTCCATATCGGAGGGGCCCGGACCGCCCTCTTCAACTGGCTCCTGGCACGGCATACCGGAGGCGCATTCGTTCTCCGGATTGAGGATACGGATGTGGCGCGATCCACCCAGGAATCAATTCAGGTCATCCTCAATGCCATGACCTGGCTGGGACTGGATTGGGACGAGGGTCCCTTTTACCAGACCCAGAGGGTTTCCCTCTATCAAGAGATGGCCGATCAACTTGTGACCAAGGGAAAGGCATACCGATGCTTTTGTCTGCCAGAGGAGCTGGAGGCCAAGCGGGAAGCGGCCATGAAAGCAGGGCTCAAGCCCAAATATGACCGTACCTGCCTTCAGCGAAAGGCCTCCTCGCCAGATAGACCCTTTGCGATCCGGTTCTTTTCGCTGGATGAGGGGAAGACCGTGGTCGAAGACCTCATCCAGGGGAGGGTGGAATTTGACAATAGCGAACTCGACGACCTCATCATCCTCAGAAGCGACGGGCTTCCCACCTACAACTTCTCGGTGGTGGTGGATGATGTCACCATGGCGATCACCCATGTCGTCCGGGGGAATGACCATTTGAACAATACTCCACGGCAGATTCAGATCTATGAAGCACTGGGTCATCCCTTACCGAAATTCGGTCATGTCCCGATGATCTTAGGGCCGGAAAAGAAGAAACTCTCCAAACGGCACGGAGCCCAGTCGGTGATGGAGTATCAGAAGATGGGCTACCTTCCCCAGGCTGTCGTAAACTATCTCGTCCGCCTGGGATGGTCCTATGGCGATCAGGAGGAGTTCACTCTGAAGGAGTTGATCGAAAAGTTCACTCTTGAGGCGGTGGGCAAGGCGGCCGCAGCCATCAATCCGGGAAAGCTGGATTGGCTCAATTCCCAGTATATCAAAAGAATGGAAACGGATGAAATGGTCCAAAAGGTGATGCCTTTTATTGAGGCCAAGGGATATTCGATCAGCGATCTCGATCTTTTGAGGAAGGCGGTTCTCTCTTTCAGGGAGAGATCCAAAACCCTGGTGGAGATGGCGGAGCTTTCGGAATTCTACTTCAGCGAAGAGATCGCGTATGAGGAGGGAGCCGCTCAAAAATTTCTGAAAGGCGAGTCAATGCCCATCTTCGAAGAGATCATCGATTCTCTTTCGAAGGAGACGATTCTAAAAAAGGAGAGCAACCACCATCTGATCCAGCGACTCTCCGAATCCCGGCAAGAGCCTCTGGTCAAGATCGCCCAGCCCATTCGTGTGGCCCTGACAGGCCGGGCGGTCAGCCCGCCCATTGACGAAGTGATGGAGGCGCTGGGAAAAGAGAGGGTGATTCGGAGGCTAAAAAAGGCGATGGAATATATTGGAAGAGTTAATGTCAAATGACAAAATCCTTACCTGCGGCAAGCAGGGCTTTGACATTTTGATTTATCATTGTTAAATCCATTCCTAGTGTGCTGTCTCAGAAATGAATTTACATAATGTGTCATTCCGGACTTGATCCGGAATCCAGTCTTTTTAATCTGGATTCCCGCTTTTGCGGGAATGACCTCTCTCAGATTATTGGGATGTCATTGTTGAGACACTACACTAAAGAGCAGGGGACGAAAAATATTTCATGAAACTCAAGTCTTTGGAGATGACCGGATTCAAATCCTTTGTGGACCGGCTCCATCTCTCCTTTCCGGAAGGGGTCACGACGATCGTAGGGCCGAACGGCTGCGGGAAATCGAACATCGTCGATGCCATCCTCTGGGCCATTGGCGAACGAAGCGCCAAACATTTGCGTGGAAAGTTGATGGAGGATGTCATCTTCGGGGGAACGGACGGAAGAAAACCCCTGGGGATGGCAGAGGTGAGCCTCAGCTTCTCCAATGAGGATGGGTCAGCTCCCATGGAGTACCAGCAGTACAGTGAGATCACCATCACCCGCAGGCTCTTCCGATCCGGAGAGAGTGAATTCCTGATCAACCGGACTCCCTGCCGGTTGAGAGACGTCATCGATCTCTTCCTCGATACGGGGATCGGCGTGAACGGATACTCCATTGTGGAGCAGGGCCGGGTGGAGCATCTCATCAATGCCAATCCCCAGGACCGGCGTTTCTTGATCGAAGAGGCGGGGGGGATTGCAAAGTATAAGGAACGGAAGCGACTTGCCCTGATGAAGATGGATGCGACCCAGCAGAACCTTCTACGGATTCAAGACATCATCTCCGAGGCGAAACGGCAGATCGTCACACTGGAACGGCAGGTGAAGCGGGCGGAGGAGTATAAAGCGATGAGGAAGGAAGTCCGGGAGATCGAACTCCGCTTTGCCCTCCAGGAATATGGGGAACTTTCGGAAAAAGGGGAGGCGGCCCGTGGTTATCTCAAAGCCCTCAGGGAGAGGGAGGCTGTGATCTCTGCCCAGATGGCCGAGAGGGAGGCATCGGTCGAAGGAATGAGGCTGAGAAGCCTGGAGGAAGAAGAGAGACTCCGCACGCTCCAGCAGGAGATTTACGATCTGAATCAGAGGATTCAGAAGATGGAGAACGAGGTTGAATTCTTCAGGAGGGAGAAGGAAGGCCTTCAGAGGCAGGAGGCCCAGATGCTGGAGGAGATCGGAAAGGGACTCCAAGCCTGGAGAGAGACCTGCAGAGAACGAAGAAGAACGGAAAAGAACAGGAGGGAGCTCGAGAAGGAAAGCCGCGAGAACAAAGAGATCGTGAAAGAATGGGAGGTTCTCTACAATGAATTCAGGGGAACCTTTCAGGAGGTTTCAGACCAGTTAGAAGCGGAAAAAGGGAGATTGATCGACACGCTGACCCGGCTCACCTCTCTCAGAAACCGTCAATCCCACCTCGAGGAGAGAAGGGAGGATCTTCAGAGACGGATTCGCTCTCATGAAAAAGAGTCCGAAGAGGTGAGAACAGGGCTTGCCCGGCTAAAAGAGACCTTATCGAGAGTGGAGAAGGAGAGAGAGGTCAATCTCTCCATTCAGACGGCGCTCCAGGAGGAGAAGGAGAAGTGGGCAGGAGAACTTGAAAGATTGAGGGAGATATTTCGGGTTAAGCAATCCGAACGATTCGAATGGGAAGAGAGACTGAGGCAAGATCGGTCTCGATATCTCTCTTTAAAAGAACTTCAGGAGAATTATGAGGGGTTTGAAAAGGGTGTGAAGTCTCTTCTCCTCAGAAAGAGGGAAGAGCAGGAGCGATGGGACCGGATTTTAGGGGTGGTGGCCGATATCCTGGAGCCCGAACCTCCGTACGAGATTCCACTGGAGGCGGTCTTAGGACAACGGTTGCAATACCTGATGGTGGCGGATGAGGGAGAGGCGACGGGCGCCATCGAATTTCTAAAAAAGGAGTCCCTGGGTCGAGGAAGTTTCATTCCCATTGGAGTAAGAGGCAATCAACAACAGGAACGGTCTTCGCCACTGGAGTTCGAAGGCCGGCCGGTGTCTCTGATGCGATTCGTCAAAGTGAAGGAAGGATTTTCAGCCATCGCAGAATTTCTGATCGGAGATGTCGGCGTGGTCGATCATCTGGAGGGAGCGCTCCAATGGATGAAGAAAGAAGGGGGATTTGAAACCCTTGTCACCCTGGAAGGGGAGGTGGTTGAACGGACGGGAGTGATCTCCGGAGGAAGCCGTGATCAGGGTCTTGGCATCCTGGAGAGAAGGCGAGAGATCAGAGAGTTGGAGAAAAAGATTGAAGGAGAGGAGGGGAGATGCCGTCAGGCCCTTGAAGAGGAGGGGCGCCTTCATCAGGAGATCCTTGAGAAAGAAGTCCGGTTGGAGAACAGGAAAAGGGAGATTCAGGAGAAGGGGATTGAACTCCTCCATCAGGACCGGGATCTGGAAGGGGTGAGAAAGGAGATCTCACAATTCCATCAGAGGGCGGAACTCCTCCAGTTCGAAGGAGAAGAACTCAGAGGGGAGGAGAAGGAAATAGAGGAGGAGATGAAGACGGTCCTGGATCAAAGGGAGAGAGAGGAGGCCGCCAGAAAGGAGAAGGAGGAGGAGCTTCAGTCCCTGAAGAAGACGGTGGAGGAGGTGAGGGAAGGGACAGAAGAATTAGGAGGAAGGATCACGGAGAAGAAGGTCTATCTGGCCTCCATCGAGGAGAAGCAGAGGGGGATGGAGGTTCAGATTCTCAGCCTCTTCGAGAATATCAAAACACTGCGTGAACAGATCATTCATAGAGTGAAGGGGATCAGGGCCTCAAGAGAGGAAGCGGCCTCGCTTCGTGAAAGAATCGACCAGAGGGAGAAGGAGCTGGAAGGGCTGGTGGAAAGGCACCGGTTAAACGAAGGAGGTCTTTCCCACCAGAGAGAGAAGGTGGAGGCGTTCTCGAATGAATGGAAAGAGGCGGAGGCCTCTTCGAGATATCTCCGGCAGGAACTGGAAGATATCCGGCAGAAGAGTCATGAGGAGGAGATTCGGGTTTCAGAGGTTCAATTGAAACTCCAGCACCTGCAGGATTCGATGAGAGAGCGCTACGGAGCCACCCTTTCGACTTCCATCGGAATGATTCCCGAGGAATTTTCAAGGGAGGATATGTCGAAAAGGCTTGCCGAGCTGAAGAGTGGTCTGGAGGGATTCGG
>DYHU01000507.1 GCA_020724025.1 Syntrophorhabdus sp.
GGCAAGGGCGATTTGTAAGAATCCTTTAAACGGTAGAAGCGTTAAACTGGGAGGAAGGGCGAATCTTTTATGAAAAATGCGGACTTCTTCCTGAAATTATCTCTTCCAAAAAACTTAAAAACGGTGTATATTACAACCACAAATGGCCAATGGAGATACGTTTCAGCCTCAGCAAATAATTCATTCTTAAATTATCTCGATTCTATATAATATTGTTTAAAACGATCTTTTCTGGAAAAAATACCATGAAATTCGATCCTTTTGAGTAGAATAGAGCTTTCACTGGCTGAGAATTTAGGGGAAATATAGAATCAGCATAAAAATAAATGTTATGCATTGAATAATTGAAAATGGATGCCTTGAAGGAGAGATTTCTTAAAAATGAGTTCTTGACCATGTCGGTGCTTGGCGCCCTTGGAAGATCAAAGACATATTCTAAGTCTGTAGCGGAGCAGGATAAAAGCCTCTTTCGTATTGCCCTTCGGGAAAAACTCAGAGAGATAGGGGATAAGTATATTTCCCCGATCCCAGAAGAAGAACATCTATCAAACATTAAAAAGATTGCAGACGACCTCACATCAAACTTCTCTCATTTTTTGGAAAATCGAAGATTCAGAATAGGAATTGCACAAAAAGCCTTGAATCTGTATTTGAAGTACCTCTGGTGTGTCGGTCTTATTCCTATGCCTCCTCATTGCCCGTTTGACTCAATTATCATTGGCCACCTTCCAGAATGTAAGGATTTGAACTGGACAGCAAACGATAGCATTAATGATTATCAAAAATTGGTAAATGCTGCACGAAAAAAGGCTGATGCTAAGCCAATCGCCGAATGGGAACTCGAAATTTGGTTAAAGAGCGTGCAGTCAAACCGGGAGCGAAAATCGGTCAAGTGGTCAGCCACTGAAAAAGGACAGAAGGTACCACTGGTGGAGCGATCTCAACCGAATATATTTAGTAAAGAAGGGGATGCCATGATAAAGGGTACTGTCACGAGTCAAGGTAAGTATGCTGACGGGAAGGATATTTGTGAGCTGTATATCACCGCGGCTAGTTCAGACAGGTTACCTCATGAATATGGAAAAAGGAAGCCTATCGACATCCGTATAGGAAACTTCATTTATGAAGCTCGTGTCCACGAAACCAAAAACGGAGTAGTCTGGATATCCTCAGTATTATATAAGAAAGAACCAAGAAGAGAAAAAGCAAGACTTGTCGATGCTCTCGCAGAAATCAACGTTAAGAAAGGGGATAAAATAAGAATCAAGTCGAACGAAGAAGGCATTTTTTTGCTTGAGAAAATGTAGCATCGCATGATTTGTCATATAGAAATGCATAACAAGTTACTCCAGCGGATGGCTGACAGCCACCGCTGACCTCAGTCGTTCGCCAATATTAAACGAAACGGATCAAAAGCACTGAACCGATGAGATATGACGTTCGATTCAAACCAAGGGCAATAAAAGACATTGAAGGTCTGCCTTCTCGGATTAAGGGCCGTGTCCTTGCGCGAATTGAGGAGATGAGCGATGATTTGAAGGGGGATGTCAAGCGGCTCACAAATTTTACCCCTGAGTATCGCCTGCGTGTTGGGAACTTCAGGGTTTTGTTTGAGATTGAGCGGGAAACGATTATCATTTATCGGATTCGGCATCGTCGTGAAGCGTACCGATGAAGGGAGGTTGATGAAATGGTTTCTTTACGTGCCCAGATTATTAAGAAAAACGGGAAGAAGGAGTACGCCGTTCTACCCTATGAGGAATTCCTGAGGGTTCAAGAGGAACTCGAGGACTACGAGGATCTTCGTTGCCTGCGGGAAGCCAAGGAAATTGAGAGCGCTGCCCCGACGATTGGACTGGCTGAATTGAAGAAGAAGATCGGAAGGCGAATCGGGTAAGGGACGGCGTTTAACCGTCCCTCCCCACACCACCCATCATGCGGG
>DYHU01000508.1 GCA_020724025.1 Syntrophorhabdus sp.
TCTTGAGAGATTGGAGACCGTGAAAGTTGACATCATTAATGTAAGTGTACAGATGTCTATTCGCTGTCCCCCATATCCATACTGGGATATCTGTGATCTTCTCTGCCACATCTTCCGATGCAAAAATAACAGCGCAGGCTCCATCCGATCGGGGACACATGTCGAGAAGTTTGACGGGATCGCATAACATAGGAGAATTTAGAACCTCCTCGATGGTCACCTCCTTCCGAAGATGAGCATAAGGATTGCGATAGGCATTCTTTCGATCCCTCACCACAACTCTCGCAGCGTCTCTTTCTGTAATTCCGTAATCGTCCATGTATGCTGAAGCCTCTACAGCCAGCCCGCCGATGGCTCCTGCAAAGGTCAATCGGTCCCAGATCGGATCAAAGGCAGTGTTAATGGCAGCAGTGGTGTCTGATTCGGAATTCTTTTCCCAGCCGATGACCAGGGCCTTATCAAACAGACCGGAGGCCACCATTTGATAGCCTGCAATGGCCAGTGTGCTTCCTGTCGTTCCTCCTGTGGTCAGTTTAATCGTCGGCTTCATCAAACCGCCTGTGCCGTCAATGCTCCACATGTCGACATAGTTAATTCCTTCAAAGTGGTCCATGTTTCCGATGATAACCAAATCGATGTCATCACGGGTAAGCCCTGTGTTTTCAAGAGCCCTGGTAACAGCTTCGTGGATCAGCTCGACGCCATTGACGTCGAGTCGTTTCGACTTGTGATGGGTCTGTCCAGTGCCTACAACGGCTACTCTCTTTGCCATGCTCTTACCTCGATATCAACCCTGAAGCCTGCCTGCCCTGCCTACCGCAGGCAGGCGCAGGCAGGGGTTGAGCTCTACAAGTATGGTAATCTATTCTCCCAGGATCCAGACACAGTGGGACTGGCCACAAGGTCCATTGATGCCATGAGCCAGAGCCGTCTTCACACCTGGAATCTGTCTCCTGCCCGCATCTCCACGCACCTGAAGTGTGGCTTCTGCAATTCTGATCAGACCTGCAGCGATCACCGCATGAGCAGAAAGGCATCCTCCTGAAGGATTAATAGGCATGGAGCCTCCCATTTCCGTCTCTCCTCTCTCTATCAGTCTTCCACCCCCACCTTTCTCACAGAAACCAAGCCCCTCGGACCACATCAATTCCTGATATGAGAAAGCATCATAAATCTCTGCAACATCGATCTCTTTAAAAGGATTTTCAATCCCGGCCATCTTGTAAGCAGTTTTGGCTGCCCTTTCGAGGGATTTGCATTCTGCCAGATCTCTATCTCCCAGATGGTATGCATCAGCGCAGAATCCTACCCCTCTAATCCAAACAGGATGTTTCGAGAAACGTTTCGCAGTTTCCTCATTAGCCAGGATAATGGCGCATGCGCCGTCAGTAATGGGCGAAGCATCCAAAAGCTTGATAGGATCGGCAAGCATTCTCGAATTCAAGACATCCTTCACAGAGATATCCATGGGCAGTTGAGAGTAGAGGTTATTCTGAGCATTTCTATGATTTTTCACGGAAACCATGGCACACTGCTTTTCGGTGATCCCGTATTTGTCCATGTAACATCTCGCCTGAAGGGCCGCAGAGGTGATGCCATCGAGACCAAGTGGTCGTGTGTAAATTGGGTCGAACATGGCGTTTGTAATAAGGTTGGAAACACTCTCTGATCCTTTGGAATGGGCTGTCACTAAGGTGGTGCGGTAAGATTGGGAGAGAATTCGGGACATCCCGTAGAAGGCTACAAAGGTCCCATCTCCCTCAACACAGGAGACATTCTTATCCCATGCCCCAGAGGCATCACCTACGGCCATGCTGGAGATTGTCCTTCCATCCCAAAAATCATTGCACCCTGTCACGATATTATCGATATCCTTGATCGTCATCCCGGCATCTTCAAGAGCCTTTGTAACCGCCTCAAAGACCATATCCGCAAAGGTCTC
>DYHU01000102.1:0-7450 GCA_020724025.1 Syntrophorhabdus sp.
TGCAATCTAAAATCTGCAATTCTTTTAATCCCCTGATTTGATGGAGAGGATATGACCCATCTTCTTCGCTTTCGTCTTCAGATACTCGATGTTTTCCTGACTGGGTTTCGACTCAATGGGAATCCTTTCGACCACTTTAATCCCATACCCCTCCAAGCCTTTTATCTTTCTCGGATTGTTCGTCATCAGCCGGATCTTACGAAGACCCAGATCGACCAGAATCTGGGCTCCGATGCCGTAATCCCTCATATCCGCTTTAAATCCAAGCGCCTCATTGGCTTCCACCGTATCCCTTCCCAGGTCCTGAAGGCAGTAGGCTCTTAATTTATTCACGAGTCCGATTCCTCTCCCCTCCTGTCTCATATAGACGATGACGCCCTTCCCCTCTTTTTCCACCATGGCCATCGCCTTATGAAGCTGTTCCTCACAATCACATCGCCTTGACCCGAACACATCACCCGTCAAACACTGGGAGTGCACCCTTACCAGGACCTCGTCATCCGGATGGATGTCCCCCTTGACCAGCGCAAGATGGTGAAAAGGATCCACATCGTTCTCATAGGCAATGGCAGTA
Organism: Syntrophorhabdus sp.; assembly: GCA_020724025.1. The sequence continues at coordinate 575 of DYHU01000102.1, forward strand.
AACAAGCCTCCGTATTTCGTCGGGATTTTTGCTTCGGCTATCCTGCGGACCAAACTTTCTTTGTGAAGCCTGTATTTGATGAGATCGGCAATCGTGACAATCTTCAAACCATGTTTTTCGGCAAAAGTCTGGAGATCGGGCATTCGGGACATGGTGCCATCTTCATTCATGATCTCGCAGATGACCCCGTATGTTTTGAGGCCTGCCAGTCTCGCCAGATCGACCGATCCTTCGGTCTGACCTGTCCTGACCAGGACCCCGCCGTCTCTAGCTCTCAAGGGAAAGATATGGCCCGGAGAGACGAGGTCCTCCGGTGTCGTGCCGTCATCGATGGCCGTAAGAATGGTGGTCGCCCGGTCAGCCGCCGAAATACCGGTGGTCACTCCTTTTCTCGCATCGATCGACACGGTAAAAGCAGTCTGGAACCGGGAGGTATTATCCGAGACCATCATCGGAAGCCGGAGTTCGTTAAGACGTTCTTCCGTCAATGAGAGGCAGATCAGTCCCCTTCCGTATTTCGCCATAAAATTGATGGCCTCAGGCGTCACCTTCTCTGCGGCCATCGTGAGATCGCCCTCATTCTCACGATCTTCGTCATCGACAAGGATCACCATTTTACCTTCTCTGATGTCTTTTAAAGCCTCTTCAATGGTGCTAACCATGAGTTCCCTCATTTCCGTTCAAAATTCCATGCTCTTTTAAGAAAGAAAGGTTCAAACCTTCGGGCCTTCCCTCCCATTTCAGAAGTTTTTCCACATATTTGCCTAAAATGTCAGCCTCCAGATTGACACGGTCCCCATTTCTTTTATCCATCAGGGTCGTCTTCTCCAGTGTATACGGGATAAGCGTGAGCAGAATCTCATTGCCCCTGCATTCATTGACCGTTAAACTGATCCCATCGATTGCAATCGATCCCTTGGGAACGACGTATTTCGACACATTATCCGGAACCCTCACTCTCAGATTGACAAACTCCCTCTCTCGTTTCTTCTCCGTGATCACGCCTATGCCATCGATATGTCCTGTAACGAAATGCCCTCCCAGACGATCATTGAGCCTCAGGGCCCTCTCCAGATTAACTGGATCACCTTCTTTTAGGTCACCCAAAACACTTCTCTTGATCGTCTCTTCTGATAGATCGAACTTTGAGATCTGTCCCCCCTTTTCCACAATGGTCAGGCAGACCCCATTTATACTAATACTATCACCAAGTTGCGCTTCTGTCAAATGAGGAGGCAATTCGATCGCGAGCCTTTTCGCCTCCCCCCGATATTCAACCCTTAAAATCTTTCCCTTCCCTTCTATGATCCCTGTGAACATGGCCTTAAACAACAACCTTTTTATGTTCCTTGGTTATGAGGCTGATCAACCCATTTCAACTTTGATAGACGGGGTTTTCTAACCCCGTCATTGCCTGGCCTGCGAGAAGTCCCGCCCTGCGGGACGAAAGCAGGCGGGACAGGAATGTCCCGCCTATCGAATCTGACCTCCTGTTTCCCTGGTAATGTTTAAAAGAATTTTTCAAAGGACAAATATGTTACATAAAATTTAAGGTTTCTTTAAATATCCTTCCAGAAGAATGTCTTCTCCCACTTTTTTAATCTTCAGTTGTTTCAGCGAGAGGGCCTCCTCCAGTTTTGCCGTTCCTCTCCCTCCAAAGATTCCCAATGCCTGCCCTCCCAGGAACTTTGGGGAGAGAAAGAAGAAGATCTTGTCGATCAACCCCTCATTCAGAAACGAGCCATTTACTTCGCTTCCCCCTTCGACCAGAAGGCTCATCATCCCCATCTCTCCCAACCTGAAGAGGAGAGACCTCAAATTGACCTTTCCTTGCATGGAATCGAGGATCAAGACTCGAACCCCTTTCTTCGCAAGACTCTCCATCTTATCCCTCGGGGCCAGTTCGGTGGTGGCGATGATCGTCTTTTCCGGATTGTGAACAACGACCTTCGCCTCTTCGGGAGTCCTCAGGTGGCTATCCAGAACAATGCGATAGGGATCCCTTCCTCCCCTGATACGTGCCGTCAGCATAGGATTGTCTTTGAGGATGGTGCCGATGCCGACGAGCAGGCCATCGGCCTGTTCTCTCAAACGATGGGCGAGCCGTCTGGAATCTTCCCCAGTAATCCATTTTGACTCGCCATGTTGCGTTGCGATCTTACCGTCAAGTGTTGCGGCCACTTTTAAAATGACGAAAGGCTCTTTGATTCGAATATATTTGCAGAAGGCTTCATTCAGTCTCCGGCATGCTTCTTCGAGAATTCCGACCTCGACATCGAATCCAGCGGTCCGAAGCATCTCCAGCCCTCTTCCTTTCACCAAGGGATTGGGATCTTCCATTCCAACCACTGCCCTTTTCACTCCTGCTTCGATCACAACAGGAGCGCAGGGAGGGGTCTTTCCATAATGGGCGCAGGGTTCGAGGTTGATATAAAGGGTGGCGCCTCTTGCCTCTTTCCCCGCCTGTCTCAGGGCAACGATCTCGGCGTGAGCTTCCCCTGCTCCGGCATGATACCCTTCTCCTACGACTCTCCCATCTTTTACGAGGACAGCGCCCACCATGGGGTTGGGCGAAGTCCTCCCCCTTCCCTTTTCGGCGAGCCGAAGCGCCCTTCTCATCCAGTGCTCGTCATTTATCATATTCCCTGCTGTCACTCCTGCCCCGTAACAAAGTACGGGGTAAACTCCGGCAGATCATTTTGAAAATCTCCCCTAACCCCTGGTTTGCCAAAGAGGGGTATATCTCTTTCTGCCCCGTTGTATACGGGGAAATAAGATACCAAAAGGAGGAGAAAATATTTCCCCCTTTTGACAAAGGGGGATGAAGGGGGATTAGACCTTTTTATTTCAGTCGTTTGAAATATGTTTATTCGAAATTGCTTTGAATTGATCCCTTCGGGAAGCTTCGCCCGTGTTTCGGATTTCGATATTATTTCTTTTTAACGGTTTCTTCCTTATTTCCGAGCAAGTCTTTCAGTTCATCCATAAATTCATGGATATCTTTAAATTGCCGGTAAACCGAGGCAAAGCGTACATAGGCCACCCCATCGAGCCGGTGGAGCTCCTCCATCACTTTCTCCCCGATCTCAGAGCTTTTGATCTCCCTCTCCCCTTTTTCCTGGAAATAGGACTCGATCCGGTTGACGATCTTCTCAATCACATTGATGCTGATGGGCCTCTTTTCACAGGCCTTCTTCAGGCCGTTGAAGATTTTGATCCGGTTGAAGGGTTCCCTCCTTCCGTCCTTCTTGATGACCAGGGGAAGGGAATCCTCCGCCCTCTCGCTCGTGGTAAAACGCTTCTGGCATTTGAGGCACTCCCTCCTCCGCCGAATCGTCTCTTTGTCCTTACCCAGGCGGGAGTCAACGACCTTGCTTTCTGGATGATTACAGAATGGACATTTCATTTAGCTCCACACCTTCTGCTTTCACCTCTTAACTTTCCTTTTCGATTGAATTTTTCGACTTTGATTCCCGACTCTTTTAGCATCCTCCTGGCCAGCTCATCGGCATAGCCATCTTCATAGACGATCCTCTCAATCCCGGAATTGATGATCATTTTGGAACAGATGATGCAGGGATGATTGGTGCAGTAAAGCGTAGCGCCCCGGATCCCTACCCCATGGTAGGCTGCCTGAATGATGGCATTCTGTTCCGCATGAAGGCCGCGGCACAGTTCGTGTCGTTCGCCCGAGGGAATCTTTAATCTCTCACGAAGGCACCCGATGTCGAGGCAGTGTTCAAGACGTGAAGGAGCGCCATTATAACCTGTGGCTAAAATCTTTTTATCTTTGACGAGGATGGATCCCACCTGCCTCCGGAGACAGGTGGAACGTTTGGCCACGAGATGAGTGATGTCCATGAAATACTCATCCCAGGAAGGCCGCTGGGGGTGACTTTTTATTTTCTCTTTCGTTTTCAAGGATGAGCCATTAAGAAGTAATTAATTTCGAAATTCGAATCGTCGCCCTTTCCCCCTCTCCCTGGGTGGGAGAGGGCGGGGGTGAGGGGGGACTGTAGTATGTTCACCCCCACCTTCATCCTCCCCCATCGAGGGGGAGGAGATTAAGTAAGGAAATTTCAAACATTTTTGGATAGGATTTCGCGCTCAGTCCTTAAAATTTTTCTTTTCAAGGGCTCCGATCTTTTCGAGACGTCGCTGATGCCTTCCTCCCGCGAAAGGAGTTTCCAGCCACACCCTCACGATCTCTTTGGCCAATTCTTTTCCGACGATTCTTCCCCCAAGAACCAGAATATTGGCATCGGTATGCTCCCGGCATAAACGTGCCGAGAAAAGATCGTTGGCGAGAGCGGCTCGCACGCCGCGGAACTTATTGGCGACAATCGACATCCCGATCCCGGTCCCACAGATGAGGATCCCTCGATCGAGATCTCCCCTTGAAACCTTCTCGGCAACCAGGATTCCATAATCGGGGTAGTCCACTGAATCCTCGCTGAAGGTTCCCGTGTCGACGGGCTTATGGCCAATCGATTTCAAATGGGCCTTCAACTCTTCTTTAAGTTCAAAACCGCCGTGGTCGCAGGCCATGCCGATCTGCATCTCTGCTATCCTGTGAACTTTTCAAAGATGAGGGTTGCATTCGTCCCGCCGAAACCGAAGGCGTTCGACATCCCCACATTCACCTCCTGGCGTCTCGCCACGTTGGGGACATAGTCCAAATCGCATTCCGGGTCCGGTTCTTCGTAGTTGATGGTGGGGGGGAGGATTCCATCCCGGAGGGCCAGGATGGTAAAGATGGCCTCCGTGCTTCCGGCCGCTCCCAGGAGATGGCCGGTCATCGACTTCGTTGCGCTGGTGGGAATCTTTTGGGCGTGATGGCCGAAGACTTTTTTGATGGCGATGGTCTCGGTCAGATCATTAAGCTGTGTGGAGGTCCCATGGGCATTGATATAATCGATATCCTCCGGTTTCAATCCCGCATCTTTGATCGCCATTCTCATGCATCGGATGGCGCCATCCCCATCCGGGGAAGGTGCGGTGATATGGTGGGCGTCTCCGGTATAGCCATAGCCGATCAATTCGGCGTAAATCTTTGCGTTTCTTTTCTGGGCAAATTGCAGTTCTTCAAGCATGACAATCCCGGCCCCTTCGGCAATGACAAAGCCATTCCGGTTCTTTTCGAATGGACGGCAGGCCTTCTCCGGCTCGTCATTCCGTGTGGAAAGGGCTTTCATCGCATTGAATCCGCCGACGGTGAGAGGGGTGATATTGGCCTCGGTTCCGCCGGCGATGATGGCGTCTGCATCCCCATAGACAATGGCCCGGAAGGCGTCACCAATGCAGTGGCCGCCTGTGGCACAGGCGGTCACGAGACAGATATTGGGCCCTTTAGCGCCGAATTGAATGGCAATCTGTCCGGAAGCGAGATTCGCAATGAGCATGGGAATGAAGAAGGGGCTGATCCGTCCAGGCCCCCTTTCCATGAGGATCTGGTGATACTTCTCAATGGTGGGCAGTCCTCCCAATCCCGTGCCGACGATGACACCGATCCGGTCGCCATTCTCGGGCGAGATGTTTAACCTGGAATCTTCCACAGCCTCCTTGCTTGCAGCAAGGGCATACTGGATGAAGAGGTCCATCTTCTTGACCTCTTTCTTCTCAATGTATAACTCGGGATTGAAGCCTTTTACCTCAGCGGCAATCCTGGTCTCGAACCCTTCCGGATCGAACCGGGTCAGCCGCCCGATGCCTGACTTCCCTTCACAGGCATTCTTCCAGGCCGTTTCGACTCCGATTCCAGTAGGAATGACCAATCCCATTCCTGTGACAACGACTCTTCTTCTCAAAACATCTCCCCCCTTTTACCGATCCGATGATAGGTAGAGATGAAGTGAGCGCATCTCCCTATTGAGCCACATGGGTCCGGATATACTCAATGGCATCGCCCACGGTCAGGATCTTCTCCGCATCCTCATCGGAGATCTCCATATTGTACTCTTCCTCTAGAGCCATCACCAGTTCCACCAGGTCGAGAGAATCCGCTCCCAGATCGTCGATGAATTTGGCTTCCGGATTGACCTCGCTTTCGTTCACCCCCAACTGCTCTACGATAATCTCCTTTACCCTCTTTTCAACATCCATTGATCCACCTCCTCACATATAGATGCCACCGTTGACATTTAATACCTGTCCGGTGATATAACTCGAACTTTCTGAAACGAGGAAGAGCACGGCCTGGGCCACATCCTCTGGCTGCCCTAATCGTTCCATTGGAATCATCCGTTTCAACTCCTCTTTGGCCTTTTCCGGAACGGCATCGGTCATGGGTGTCTGAATATACCCCGGGGCAATGGCATTCACATTGATCCCTCTGGTGGCAAATTCTCGGGCGATGGTCTTGGTAAAACCGATTACCCCTGCCTTGGAGGCCGCATAGTTCGCCTGTCCCGCATTACCCATCTCCCCGGTCACTGAGGCGATGCTGACGATCTTTCCGCTCTTCTGTTTCGACATGTGCCTGATCACCGTTTTCGTGCAGTTGAACGTCCCCTTCAGGTTCACATCGAGGACCGCATCCCAGTCCTCCTCCGTCATCCTCAGGATCAATCGATCGCGTGTGATGCCGGCATTGTTGACCAGGATGTCGATCCGCCCAAATTGTTCAACGATCGCCTCAACCATCCGTTCGACGTCTTTTAGATCGGCCACATTTGCCTTGATCGCAAAGGATCTCCTGCCCATCCCCTGGATCTCATCGGCGGCCTCCCGGGCCTTTTCCAGATTGATATCCGAGACGACCACATTCGCTCCATTTCGTGCAAGAAGAAGCGCGATCGCTTTCCCGATCCCCTGTGCTCCACCTGTCACCAAAGCTACTTTACCTGAAAGTTCCAATTTATTCTCCTCTATTTAGAA
>DYHU01000102.1:7550-11657 GCA_020724025.1 Syntrophorhabdus sp.
TAAGAGATCTTCTTCAGCGACTGGATATCCTCTACATTTCCTGTTCCCACTTTTGAATCAATCCGTTTCATCAGACCGGAAAGAACCTTTCCAGGGCCTATCTCCAGAACCCGTTCGATCCCTTCCTCAATCATCTGCCGCATCGACTCCTCCCAGCGGACGGGCCTGGATACCTGTGCTACCAGCAGGGGTTTGACTCTCTCGGACGCCCTATTGACATCCGCTTCCACGTTTGTCACGACCGGAACATGGAGTTTTTTAACGTTGGTGCTTTCAAGAGCTTCACTCAGTCGAACCCCTGCGGGCTTCATCAAGGGAGAATGGAAGGGGGCGCTGACCTGAAGGGGCATGGCTTTCTTCCCCTTCTGCTTGACGATCTCGATGGCCCGTTCGACAGCCTTGGTATGACCGGCAATGACGATCTGTCCCGGACAGTTGAAATTGGCAGGAGATAGAATCTCGCCGGAGGAGGCCTCCACGCAGACCTTCTCCACCTCCTCCCGCTCCATACCGAGAATGGCAGCCATGGTCCCTTCCCCGACCGGAACAGCCTCCTGCATAAACCTTCCGCGGAGCCGGACGATCTGAACAGCCTCGGCAAAAGAGAGCGCTCCGGAAGCGACCAGGGCGCTATACTCCCCCAAACTATGTCCGGCCGTGAGCCCGGGCTGAATTCCTTTCTCTGCCTGGAGGACCCTGAGGGCGGCAATGCTGGCGGTCAACACGGCAGGCTGTGTATTTTCAGTCAATTTCAATGCTTCTTCCGGTCCCCCAAAACAGAGTCCTGAAATGGAGAAGCGGAGGGTATCATCGGCTTCTTCGAAGACCTCTCTTGCCGCCTTGAAATGGTCACAGAACTCCTTCCCCATGCCAACCGCCTGGGAACCCTGCCCTGGAAAGATAAAAGCCACCGTCGTTGATATCATCTCTTTCCTGCGTACTCTTTGCTCAATTCGAGACCGATGACATTTCTCTGTATCTGATTGGTCCCCTCATAGATCTGAAGGATTTTGGCATCCCGCATCATCTTCTCTACAGGGTATTCCTTCATATAACCGTAACCGCCAAAGATTTGAACGGCATCGGTCGTCACCTTCATGGCGGTATCACTGGCGAAGACTTTTGCCATGCCCGAGACCTTTGAGATCTCTTTTGGGTTTTCCGATTGGTCGATGTAGCGTGACACGGAATAGACCAGCGCCCTCGCAGCCTCCACCTGGATGGCCATGTCGGCCAGCATATGCTGGACGGCCTGAAAGGAGATGATCTTCTTTCCAAACTGTTCCCGCTCCCTGGCGTATCGAACCGCTTCATCAAGGGCTCCCTGAGCCAGACCAACCCCCTGGGCTCCCACTCCGGGCCGGGTCCGGTCGAAGGTTCTCATGGTGACGATGAATCCCATCCCTTCTTTGGCGATGAGATTCGCCTTAGGAACGAAACAATCCTGGAAAACCAGTTCCCTTGTGGCAGAGGCCCGAATGCCCATCTTGTTCTCTTTCTTCCCGAAGGTGAAACCGGGCGTTCCTTTTTCAAGGATGAAGGCGCTCGCCCCCCTCGGTCCCTTGGAACGGTCGGTCATGGCGATGATGGTATAGGTTTCCGCCTCCCCTCCATTGGTGATCCACTGTTTTGTTCCATTCAGGATATAGCCGCCCTCTGTCCGGGTGGCGGTCGTGCGGATAGAACCGGCATCACTTCCTGCATCGGCTTCGGTCAATCCAAAAGCGGCCAATTTTTTTCCGCCGGCAATATCCGGAAGATATTTCTTCTTCTGTTCCGGGCTTCCGTAGAGCATGATCGGATGGGCTCCCAAACCACTGGCTGCATAACTGGTGGCCACTCCCAGGCAGATCCGGCTCATCTCTTCTACTGCCAGGCAGTTTTCAAGTACCCCTCCTCCGAAACCCCCGTACTCCTCTTCAATGGAGATTCCCAAGAGGCCTGCCTCTGCGCAGACCTTTATGATCTCCCATGGAAACTCTTCCTTCTCGTCCAGTTCGGCTCGAACCGGCAACACTTTCTCAATGGCAATCTTCCGTGCTAAATCCTGGATTGTTTTTTGGTCAGGCGTTAGAAAATAGTCCAAACCTTTTCCCTCCTATACCATTTGAGTAAGTCAGATAGTCGGTTAGTCAAATGACTACAAGACTAAGCGTGCCTCATCAGTGAATTTTTTCCACCCGCTCCTTTACCCTTTCCGGTCGCTTCTGTCCGAGGCGGAGCAGGTCCTGCTTCTCTTTAAATTCCTGAATCAGATGTTCATTCAGTTTATTCTTTGCGAGGCTGGCGGCGAGAACAATGGCATTCATAATCGCCTTTGCATTGGAGGCGCCATGACAGATGACACAATTTCCGTTCACCCCGAGGAGGGGGGCCCCTCCATGCTCCGAATAGTCAAACCGCTTCTCCAGGCGGCGGATCGCCCGTCTCATAAAAAAATAGGCGACTTTTGCCCTTAAATTATCCTTCGCCTCCCATTTGAGAATCCCATGGACCGTCTCCCACAGCCCTTCGCTGATCTTCAAAGCCACATTGCCGACAAAACCGTCGCAGACGATGGCATCAACCTCGCCGCTGTTGAGAGCCCTTCCCTCGACATAACCGATATAGTTAATATCCATCTCCGATAAGATCTCGTGGGCCTCTCTCGTCAATTCATTCCCTTTCCCTTCCTCTTCTCCATTGCTCAGGAGACCGATCCTCGGCTCTTCCTCTCTCAGGATATATTTCGCATAGGCGTCTCCCATGAGTGCGAACTGAACGAGATGGGATGGCTTGCAATCGACATTCCCTCCGGAGTCAATGAGCACAGTTGAGCCTTTGATCGCCGGATGGATCGTGGCAATAGCAGGTCGGTCTACTCCCTCCAGCTTTTTAAAGATGAACATGGCCAGAGCCATGGCCGCTCCGGAATTTCCCGCAGAAACCACCCCATTGACCTGATCTTCTTTTGCGAGGTCGATGGCCACCTTGATCGAACTTTCCTTCATTCTCCGGAGGATCGTGGAAGGGGAGTCATGCATGGCAACAACATGGGGGGTATGGCGGATATAGATCGGCAGTTTGGAGGTAGGATATTTGGAGAGTTCTTTGCTCACCTGATCTTCATCCCCCACCAGGACAACTTTCACCCCATGTTCCTTGGCTGCCTTAAACGCTCCTTCGACAATATTCTGAGGGGCAAAATCTCCCCCCATCGCATCAACTGCAATCTTCATCGCCTCTTTCTCTTTCTCCCCCTATTTCTCTTCTTCTACCGTGACAATCTCTTTCCCCTTATATGTCCCACAATGCGGACAGACATGATGAGGCAAAACCGGCTCATGACATTGGGGGCAGAGCGAAAAGGCCGGAGATTTCAATTGATCATGGGCTCGTCGTTTATCCCTTCTCGAAGATGAGTGTCTTCTTTTTGGAACTCCCATCTGCAAACATCCTTTCTTCCCCCAACCCTTCCCTCCCCCCTCAAGGAGGAGTGGGTGGGGATGATTAATGAATCTTCAATTTTTTAAGAACGTTAAACCCTGTCTCAAATTCTTTTTTCATACAGTCACAGGTCGAGAGATTCAAATCTTTCCCGCAATTAGGGCAAAGCCCTTTACACCCCTCCTGGCAAAGGGGTTGAATAGGGATTTCCAGAAAGACCTGCTCGCATGCGATCTCAGAGAGGTGAATCTCCCCTCCTTCAAAGAAATTCGATTCCAGCTCTTTTCCGGACAGCTCCGCCTCTTCCTCAAGGACCGTCCCCTTAAATGGATGTAGAGTTAGCTCGAATCCAGAGGTGAGAGGATAGGATAATTCCTTAAGACACCTCACGCAACGCAACTTCAGGACGGTCTGCACCCCTCCTTTGATTATGACCGACTGTCCTATTCTCCTTATTTTTGCTTCGGATTGAAGGAGGCTTTCGAACCCGAAGTCAATCTCGGAAAGCCCTTCGAGATATCCTAAGAGAGCCTCCGGTTCTTCTTTCCATTTCAGTTCCAATCCCTCATCCGGGATATCATCCACTTTTAAGGTCAGCATTTATTTTCATGCCAGAAAGATGAATTAAAAAGATAAATATAAAAGAAAACCTCACTTTGTCAAGAGGCATTGAAAGTTTTT
>DYHU01000509.1 GCA_020724025.1 Syntrophorhabdus sp.
GGGATCTCGTGATGATCGACATCCATCCCATTGCCAATGGCTACAGCGCGGATATCTGCCGAACTGTTTGCGTGGGCAAACCGACAGCTGAACAGCAAGCCGCTTATAACTTATACCTGAAAGCTCAACAAGCTACGATCGCCAAGGTAAAGGCAGGAGTCGGGATGGTTGATCTGGAACAGACCCTTCATGGTGTAATCAAAGAAGGAGGTCATGGGAATCACATCTTCGGTCCCCCCATTCACGGAGTGGGAATCGAATTCGAAGAATCACCCCTTCCTCCAGGACATGCCTTCTTCCATGGCGAGAAGGAACCACCCCCGCTTGAGACCAATGTGGTGATTGCCGTTGGAAATTGCGGACTTTATACTGGCCCCTGGGGCGTAAGGGTAGAGGACACCGTAGTGGTCGGCCCAGATGGACCGATAGTCCTAACCGACTATCCCCGGCAGCTGGGAAAATAGGTATGAATGCTTCTCAAAAGACAGGAGGCTTATGAAAAAGAGAAAAAGGATTGCGATTCTTACGGGTGGAGGGGATTGTCCGGGTATTAATGCCGTGATCCGTGCTGTCGCAAAGAGGGCCATCGTTGAAAAAGATATCGAAGTGATCGGTATCGAAGATGGTTATCATGGAATAGTCAACAACCATTATCGAACCCTTACCTATGATGATGTCTCAGGGATCCTTACTCTGGGCGGGACCATCCTTGGTACTTCAAAAACTGCAAACCCTTATCATTATGCTGTTAAAAAAGGAGGGCGTTTAGAATTTAGAGACCTGTCGAAAAGAGCAATAAAGAATTTAAGGAACCTTCATATCGATTCTCTTGTGTGTATCGGTGGAGATGGAACGCTGGGCATCGCCTATCAACTCTTTAAAGATGGCATTCCTGTTATAGGTATTCCAAAGACTATCGACAACGATCTGAGGGGAACGGATATTACTTTTGGCTTCGATTCTGCCGTTTTTATCGCTACGGAAGGCATTGACAGGATTCATACCACGGCTCAATCCCATCACAGGGTAATGATCGTCGAGGTGATGGGACACAGAGCAGGATGGGTTGCTCTTTATTCTGGCGTGGCAGGAGGAGGAGATATCATTCTCATTCCTGAGATCCCTTACGACATCAATGCCATCGCCGAAAAGGTGAAAGAGCGGAATAAGAAAGGAAAACGATTTAGCATCGTGGTCGTTGCCGAAGGAGCCAAACCCAGAGGGGGAGAGATCGTTGTCCAGAGAATCGTGAAGGAGAGCGCAGATCCCATCCGCCTCGGAGGAATTGGTTTTGTTCTCGGTGAACAGATCGAAAAGATCACAGGCCTTGAAACGAGAACGGTGGTGATGGGACATCTTCTGAGGGGAGGATCTCCTACCCCTTTCGACAGAATATTGGCAACAGGGTTAGGAACCAAGGCAGTGGAGATGATCGAAGATAAAGAATTTGGATATATGGCAGGGGTAAAAAATAATTCACTGGTCACCGTTCCTTTAAAAGAAGTCGCCAAAGGGCCCAAAACAGTCCCCCTCAATCATCCGATGATAAAGGCTGCACGGTCATTGGGAACATGCTTTGGGGATTGAAGAAGTAGTCGCACCCTTTAGGTTGCGTTGTCCCGGGCTTTATAAGGCAGGCTGAAGCCTGAGACTACCAAACCACTTTAAAGATTGACAAAAGTTGAATATTTTATTGCTTCTATATTGTTTTTCTCATATACTATCACACCCATGAGGCCCATTTATAAAAATTACCTTTCTCTTTTGATCCTTTCATTACTTCTCTTCATTCCCTCTCCTTCTTACTCTACCCCGGAATATGCCGAACAAACGAAATTCGATTGCCAGCGATGTCATGTGGAAGCCACCGGAGGGAAACTGACAAAGGCCGGAGAGGACTTCAAGGAGGACTTAAATCTCAAGGGGCAATTCCGTC
>DYHU01000510.1 GCA_020724025.1 Syntrophorhabdus sp.
GGGATCTCGTGATGATCGACATCCATCCCATTGCCAATGGCTACAGCGCGGATATTTGCCGAACTGTTTGCGTGGGCAAACCGACGGTTGAGCAGCAGGCCGCTTATGACCTGTATCTCAAAGCCCAACAGGCCACGATCGCTAAAGTCAAAGCAGGGGTTGGTATGGTCGAACTGGAGCAGACCCTCCATGGAGTGATCAAGGAAGGAGGGCATGGGAATCACATCTTCGGTCCCCTCATTCACGGTGTGGGAATCGAATTCGAAGAATCACCCCTTCCGCCTGGTCATGCTTTTTTCCATGGCGAGAAGGAACCACCCCCGCTTGATACCAATGTGGTGATCGCCGTGGGTAATTGCGGAATTTATGCTGGTCCCTGGGGTGTGAGGGTAGAAGATACCGTCGTGGTCGGCACAGATGGACCGACCGTCCTGACCGACTATCCCCGGCAGCTGGGAAAATAGGTATGAATCCTTCTCAAAAGACAGGGGTCTTATGAAAAAGAAGAGAATTGCAATTCTTACGGGTGGAGGGGATTGTCCGGGTATCAATGCCGTGATTCGTGCTGTCGCAAAGAGGGCCATCATTGAAAAAGACATCGAAGTGATCGGCATCGAAGATGGTTATCATGGAATAGTCAACAACCATTATCGAACCCTTACTTATGATGATGTCTCGGGGATCCTTACTCTGGGCGGGACCATCCTTGGTACTTCAAAAACTGCAAACCCTTATCATTATGCTGTTAAAAAAGGAGGGCGTTTAGAATTTAGAGACCTGTCGAAAAGAGCAATAAAGAATTTAAGGAACCTTCATATCGATTCTCTTGTGTGTATCGGTGGAGATGGAACGCTGGGCATCGCTTATCAACTTTTTAAAGATGGGATCCCTGTGGTGGGATTGCCAAAGACCATCGACAACGATCTGAGAGGAACCGATATCACTTTTGGCTTCGATTCCGCCGTATTTATCGCTACGGAAGGCATTGACAGGATTCATACTACGGCTCAATCCCATCACAGGGTAATGATTGTTGAGGTGATGGGACACAGAGCGGGATGGGTCGCTCTTTATTCTGGCGTGGCAGGAGGGGGTGATATCATTCTCATTCCCGAAATCCCTTACGACATCAATGCCATCGCCGAAAAGGTGAAAGAGCGAAATAAGAAAGGAAAACGATTTAGCATTGTGGTCGTTGCCGAAGGAGCGAAACCAAGAGGAGGAGAGATCGTTGTCCAAAGAATTGTAAAGGAGAGCACAGATCCCATCCGCCTCGGAGGAATTGGGTTTGTTCTTGGGGAACAGATCGAAAAGATCACAGGCCTTGAAACGAGAACGGTGGTGATGGGACATCTTCTAAGGGGAGGATCTCCCACCCCCTTCGACAGGATATTGGCAACAGGGTTAGGAAACAAGGCAGTGGAGATGATTGAAGATAAAGAATTCGGATATATGGCAGGGGTAAAAAATAATTCACTGTCCACCGTTCCTTTAAAAGAAGCCGCCAAAGGGCCCAAAACAGTTCCCTTAAATCACCCCATGATAAAGGCTGCACGGTCCTTGGGAACATGCTTCGGGGATTGAAGAAGTAGTCGCACCCTTTAGGTTGCATTGTCCCGGGTTTTATAACGCAGGCTGAAGCCTGCGACTACCAAACCATTTTAGGGATTGATAAAAATTGAATTTTTTATTGCTTCTATATTGTTTTTCTCATATACTATCACACCCATGAGGCCTATTTATAAAAATTACCTTTCTCTTTTGACCCTTTCATTACTTATCTTCATCCCCTCCCTCTCTCACTCTACCCCGGAATATGCCGAACAAACGAAATTCGATTGCCTGCGATGTCATGTGGAAGCCACCGGAGGGAAACTAACAAAGGCCGGAGAGGACTTCAAGGAGGACTTAAATCTCAAGGGGCAATTCCGTC